>JAFUZZ010000180.1 GCA_017476325.1 bacterium
CCCCCCCCCCTAGTCGGGTTAAAAAGTTGTTCATAAATTTATCCTCCAATTTGTTGATTACTTCATTATTATATAACATGTTTCAAAAAACTTCAAGCCCTATAGCACCCAATGTTTAATATTTATTCCAAAGGATCGTAACCTCCCGGATGAAACGGATGACACTTACAAATTCGTTTTATTCCAAGCAGGCCGCCCTTTAAAATCCCGTATTTGATAATCGCTTGCTTTGTATATTCCGAACACGTCGGAGTAAACCTGCATACAGGCGGGGTCAATGACGAAATTCTCTGATAAATATTAATTAAAATAATTAAAAACTTCTTCATAATTTATTAACCGTAAGGATCTTCCTCTGCATATCCGCCGCCGCCGTAACTTTCACCTATTGTATCTATTGCCTCAACTTTAATATCCGTAATCAATTCGGAATATGAAATTACAACAATCGTCGGAATATGTCGCTCAAGCAGTTGATACAACGGCAATCTGATTCTCGGAGAACATAAAATTACCGGTTGTCTGCCAATGTTTTGATGCGCTACCATCAATGTTTGTGCCGTCGCTTCAATCAATTCTTGAACCTGCATAGGATTAAGCAAGAACATAGTTCCCAACTCTGTTCTTTGACAACTGTCATCCAACGTTTTTTCCCACTCAGGGGAAAGCGTTAAGGCATATAAAACTCTGTCCTCCTGAACATTTGTTAAACAAATTTGACGCCCCAATGCCGCACGCAATCGCTCCGACAAAATATCAGGTTCTTTAGAAAATCTCGCATAATCGCAAAGACGTTCAAAAATAAACATAATATCTTTAATCGAAACCTTTTCTTTAATAAGGTTAACAAATATTTTTCTTAAATCCGATGTCGAAATAATAGCCGGAACAAGGTCGTTAACAAGCGTAGGGTCTTGTGAACGTACAAGTTCCATCAATTTCAAAACGTCAGTTTTTGTCATAACATCGTCAACGTATTTACGGACAGATTCCTGTAAGTGAGTAATAATAACGTCTGTCGCACTAACGGCAAGAACTTCTCTTGTCTTTTTGGCATCTTCTTCCGAAATCCAATATGCCTGAGTTTGATAAGTCGGGTCAACACCAATAATCGCATCTTCAGGAACATTCTTTCTTACGGCATCCCACTGATCCGCAAGAACCATGAATTTTTTAGGATATACAAAACCTGTAGCAACAGTGTTACCACGGATAGAAATCAAATATTCTTCCGATTCTAGCGCCGAAGAGTCCATAATCCTTATGTTTGGAATAATATAACCTAATTCGTCCGTTGTTCGTTGACGCAACGCCGCAATCTTAGCGAGCAACTGACCGTCCTGATCAGGGTCGGCAATACACAACAGTCCCGCGCCAACTTGCAAACTCAAAACGTCAACACCCAATCTTTCGTACATTCTGTTAGGGTTAACAAGTTCCTGCATATTTTGTTTAACATTTTCTAATTGTCCAAGCTGACTTTGAACATCAGCGTTAACGAGTACCGAAAATCCCGAAATAGAAAGCACTGCCGCAAAAATCATAAACGGCAAGAACGGCAGTCCCGTAATCGGACTTGAAAATGCAATTAATAACAAAAATGCACTTGCAAGGAATAGAGAATAAGGTTTATTTACAACTTGAAGCGAAATATCACCTGCCAATGAAGATGATTTTGCGGAAGAACGTGTCATTACGATACCGGCTGCGATTGACATCAACAATGACGGCAACTGAGAAGACAAACCGTCACCAATCGTCAGGATTGTATATTTACCAACCGCCTCTGCCGGAGACATCCCGTTCATTGCAATACCAATAATCAATCCGCCTATAATATTAATTAACGTAATGATGATACCTGCCATAGTATCACCCTTTACGAACTTCATAGCACCATCCATAGAACCATATAAACTTGATTCTCTTTGTAAATCCTCACGTCTTGAAACGGCCTCTTCCGGAGAAATCAAACCTGCGTTAAAATCGGCGTCAATAGTCATTTGTTTACCGGGCATGGCATCCAATGCAAACCTTGCCGAAACTTCCGCAATACGTTCAGCACCCTTTGTGATTACCATAAATTGTACGACGGTAATAATCAAGAAGATTACACCTCCGACAACCATGTTACCGCCTGTTACGAAATTTCCGAACGCCTCAACAACTTCTCCGGCTTCACCTTTTGCAAGAATTAAACGTGTTGATGCGATTGATAGCACCAGCCTGAACATTGTTCCCAAAAGAATGATTGACGGAAATGACGCCAATTCAAGCGGTTTTTGGATGTATAAAGATATCATCAAAAGAGTGATACCCAAAGTGATATTAAAACTTATCGAAAAATTTATAACCCAAGTAGGCATTTCAACCAATAAGATTAAAACCAAAAGCAATACAAAGCATGCGAAGATTATTTCTGTTAACGGATTAGATTGTTGTTGAGCGGGTGCAGCCATTTAATTATTCTCCTTTTAATGCTTCTTTAATAATCTCAAACTGCGTAGGTATAGTTGCATCTATAACCCCGTTTACCGTATGAACAATCACACCGCCCATTTCTACAGAGTCATCTTCAATCACATTAACCTTAGCCTCACTGCCGCGAGAATGCAAGTAATCAGGAACCATTGCCCGTATCAAATCAACTTGAATAGGATTTGCATTTATATTAATTTTTGGTTCTTCTATAGATAAAGTATCCAAAATTGAATAAATAATATTTAAAACGATTTCGGGGTCTTGTTCCACTTCTTTTTTAATAATTTTTTTTGCTATATCAAAAGCAATGCCCATAAGATTAGGAGCAATAACCTTAAAAATTTCAGCTTTAGCATCAATAAAATTAAACAATGTTTCACGTAACTCTTCAACAACCTGCTCCGCTTGTTGTAATCCTGTTTGGTATCCGTCATTTAAAGCATTTTGGCGGATTTGTTCCGCCTCTTCCTGTGCTCGTGATACTAAATTTCTGTCATCGACTCTGCGATATCCGCGTCGTCTTTCGCCTCGGCGATTTTCCAGACGTTGAGAAAAATCTATATTATCAAGATTAAATAAATCAGCACCGCTTTTTTCAAGTTCATCTTGAAGAGTAGGTTCTTTTTCTGCACCGGAGTCTATATTTTCATTTAATTCGTCTTTTTTTATTTCACGTTTTTTAATTATCATAATATCTTTTCTTCCAAGTGTTGAAGTACCAATGTTGTAACTTTTGGTGACATTTCAACTACAGTGCCTAAAGTGGCTTTTTTCACAAAATCCCTAACTGTACTTCTTTCTTCCTTAACCATTTTTACCAATCTGTCTTTTCCGACTTTTTCCGCAAGAACATTAATTCTTGAAAGTACTCTTGCAGGACTTAATTGCTTAGGTTCAGGCAGGTTTAATTTTATTTCTTTAAGATATTTCATAGAATATCTCAAATCAATTTTGCTTGTCAAATCAGGTGTATTAATATATTCCCTAATCTCATTTGCATCGTTGTCATCAAATTTTGTCAAAATCGTAGTGACTTTATCTTCTTCTACATTTTTCAATAAAAGTGCAACAGTTGCAAGTCTTAAACTTTTTTGAGAAGGAACGACCTGTTCGCCATCCGCACTTCCGTTAGGATCCATTGATGCTTGTCGTTCTTGTTCCGCTTGGATTTCAGCCATCATTTTATCAATATTGGATTGTGAAAGAGCATTTTGCATAATACTTTCATCAATAATATTACGTTGTCTTAAATCTTCGATGGCAGAATCATAAGATTTTTTTACATGATGTTCTACAATTTTCAAAATTTCATCCTGATTAACGTTTTGAGCAATGGTTTGCTTAGCAATTTCGAAAATAGTGAAAGCTATTTTTTTCATAACAGCATCCCAATAATCGGGAAGAATACCGGAACGAATTAAGTCAATAGATTTATGAAAAGACCACTCCGCAATAATTTGAGTCAAAAACATTGCCTGATCTGAGGTAAAATTTAATTGAGCGTCATTGATAATAGCCTCGGCACTCATTATGGAGAAATTTTTAATAGTATTATAAACGTAATTACGTTGAAAATCTTGAAATTCAGGCGGAATAAGTTCTTTGGCCTGTGTTGCAAGGTCCTCGGCAAATTGATTATAATTGAACTCATTTTCAGCCATTTTATCTCTCCGAATACATTATAGAATAAGTTTTACGCTTTTTCTATCCAATTCTTAATTTTTTCACCAAGTTCTTCTTCATCAACTTCTTCCAAATCTGATTGAAGTTCCGAAACAGCTTCATCAAACTCAGGAGGAATTTCAAGCGAAGCCTGTTGACGTTGTTCCAACAAACCTTGAGCCATTTGATTTTGTTTTTCTATTAATTCCATAGCTTTCATATTTACATCTTGAATCATTTGGTCTTGTTGTTGAGCACGCTCTTCCAACTTCATCAATTCTTGAGCCTGAGCCTGTTGAGCAATTTTATTTTTATAAGAAATGTATTTAACGCCGCCGGCAATACCTAAAGCCCCAAGAACAAGAAGCAGCCACCAAGGATTTCCGCTTTCATTCGGCACAGGTAAATTTGTAGGTTTATCTGAAGCAAGGAACGGATCAATAGAATCGGACAGCGCCACTGTTACATTTTCAATGCTAACTTTTGGACCGGCAGCGTTTGCAACCAACTCTTTCAATTCATCAATCGTTGTTTCAGCCGGTAATGCACTTTTTTCAATCGTTACGGCAACGGACACTTCCTCAATCGCACCAACGGATGAATATTCATTCGTTTGAGTTTTAGATACCCCATATTGAGTTTCTGTTGCTGTTCTTTCGTAACTTTTTGTTGAAGTTGAAGAACCGGAACCGCCGTTAATACCTTGCTGCATTGATCTTGGAACCTGAACACTTACCGGGCCGCCGGGTGCACTTGCTGCTCCTTGAGACTTATCCCCCAAGCCTTCTCTAAAGATCTGTTCGTTAACGGCAGTTTTTCTGTTAGGGTCATAAGTAATACTTGAACGTTCAATCGGAGATTGTCTTAGCGATGTACTTACAGTAACCACGAAATTTCCTTTTCCAATCAACTTATCTAATTGAGCATTGATTTTTTGCTGCATATATTTGTCGTTCTCTTTAGAACGCTCTACCATTTCATCAGCAGAATCCATAATACTTGAATACACGTTTCCGTTTGTATCGGTAATAGAAATATTTTCTGCTTGTAATCCTGTTACACTGCCCAGGAGCAAGTTAGTAATAGCCTTAACTTTAAGCGGATCAAGTTTATCTCCGCTCGGGATAGTGATTTGAACCGTTGCAGTAATTGGTTTTTGCATGGAAGAAAACATTGTTTGTTCAGGAATTGAAATAAATACGGACGCATTTTCAATCGGCGGAATTTTCCTGATTAAACGTGAAAGTTCGCCATTAATCGCCCTTGCCAAACGAATTCTTTTATCTTCTTTTGTAGATGTAAAATCACCTTTGTCAAAAATTTCCAGCCCGACATTTTGATCAACCAAACCGCTTTTAACAATAGCCAAATACACTCTGTCGCGTTGTGATGGAGTGTAGTCTTTGATATATAAAGTAGTTTTTTGACCGTCAGCCTTTCGGTAAACAGTAATCCCCTCTCTTGCAAGAAGAGCCTGAACCTCAAGGGATTTACCGACATTTTCGGTCGTAAACAAATCCAACGGTTCTTTAATAACCTTTTCTTTCGGGGCGGAAGATTTATTTGAGGCACCGACAAGAGCCAAAGTCAAAATCAAAGCTACAACGACAACACCTCCGCCGATTACGGAAAATAAAATTGTTTTATTTTGCATTAACGCTTTGATATCAAATGCCATGACATATAACCTTATAACTTACCAATTAATATTCTACTACTTTTTTTCAATTTTGCATAATTGTTAAGTTTTAGTTAACTTTATACAGAAATTTGAGTAATTTTTTCATACGCGGAAACGACTTTTGATGTCACCTGGGTTACCAGAGAAACGGACATTTCAGCCTTAGCCATAGCCGTTGTAACATCATGGATATCGACATCCCCGTTACCGTTTATTGCATCGGAGAGAAGCTTATCGGGAGCATTAAGTTCTTTATTAAAAGATGTTGCCATTTGACCGAGAGCATCTTTAAAAGATGTTGTTTTAGCTGTGTCTTCCAAAGGCAAAGAGTTTTTCATGAAAGACGTATTCATATAAGGACTGTCAATGCGACCTTTTAAAGTAAAATGATTGTTATTAAATCCATGTAACATATCAACCCTCCGTTTATATAATATAACATCAATCTAAAGATTATAAATCCTCTGTTTGATATAGATTATTTAAAACACACATGGTATTTTTAATGATTATTTTCCAAAAGTCATGAAAAATTTTAAAAAAAATCGCTGTACAAATTATATAAAAGGGGTTGAAGTTTTTTAAAAATACGTTATAATAATTATGTCAGGAATAAAACAGACCCTGAACCAAGTTCAGGGTGACAGGTATCCGTCATCCTGAATTTATTTCAGGATCTGTATCCTGAGAGTATCAGACAAAGATAAGGAGAAGAAACATGAACAAATTATTCACCCGAGCAGGGGGGTGGGGCGTTAGGTCTCAAAGGTAGTGAGGACGCGGTTTTAGGTTCTCAGAATTTTGGGGCGTTAGGTTCC
>JAFUZZ010000181.1 GCA_017476325.1 bacterium
AATGACGGGTTTTTGATGCCCCATTAAAATTTTCAAGACCTAAATCCGCATCCTCACTACCTTTGAGACCTAGTGCCCCTTCGTCCTCGAGAGCAAAATCCGCTCCCTGACTACTTTTAAGGCTTATGCCCCCATTTTCTCGAGAACCTAAAACCGCGTCCTCACTAACTTTGGAACCTAACGCCCCCCCCCCCTAGTCGGGTTAAAAAGTTGTTCATAAATTTATCCTCCAATTTGTTGGTTACTTCATTATTATATAGCATGTTTCTAAAAACTTCAACCCCATAATGAAAATCGTATTGTTAACTTTTGTAAACCGATATGACGCAAAAAAGTCATGTTTTTGAAACAGCATGTTTTTATATAAATGTAAGGTTAAGGTTATTACTTTTTTGAAAGGCGGTTATTATGGTAAGTTCTGTAAACACAAATTCTCAAGTGCAATATGAAAGAAAATTTTCACTTGGAAAAGCGGTAACATCGGCAACTGTTGGAGCTTTGGCTTTAAAAGCCGCAAATGATGCAGTTCTTAGAAATAGCGCGTCTAAAACAATGACTCTTCTTCGTGGTGCAGGTGCAGATGAATTTATTGCTTCAAATAATTTGTCAAAATCCGCCGTAAAAAAAGCTGTTAAAGAGGCTAAGCAAACCTTAATTAATACTCAATACCTTGCTGATATTAAAAACGGTATTAAAAATCCTAAAACAGGGTTTGCAAAAGTTAAAGATTTTGCTACAAACACTTTCAAAAATACAAACTTAAAAGAAATTCCGGCAAAAGCTAAAGGCGTTGGCGAAAAACTTTTAACTTCCGTAAAAACTCTTAAAGGCGAAACTTTAAAAGAAACTTTGACAAATGTTTTAAATGCAACTAAAACAACAAAAGGTAAAAATGCTCTAACCCTTGCTACAGGTGCTCTTTGCGGATTGATGTTGTTTGGAGCATCAAAGGTCGTAAAAAAAGAAAATCAAGCATAAGTAGGATAAAAAATCTTTAAAATATGTTATTATCAAAGTGTTACATGTTAAAAATGTAACACTTTTTTGTAAAAATGAAATAAAACGGTATGAAAATACTTTATAATAACGTAAGGTAGATGATTTTGAGGTAATGATATGTCAGAAAAAATAGAAAAGATAAATGTTGTCGAGTCAACTCGTATATTTGAGGCAATAAAAAAAGATGCCGTGACTGATGAAACCCTAAAAAAACTTGAAGAATTAGGGATAGACCCATCAACAATAAAAACCGAAACCGAAGCACAGCAAAGAATTAAAGAGGCTGAATCCGCTCAAGCCAATACTTCTGCTCAGCCGCCTGTGCAATCTTTGGACACTGCCGTAAAAAATTTGAGAGAACTTGCTGAAAAAATCGGGATTCATGTTGAAAAAGGAGACGATATCCAAAGGTTAACAGATACTATAGATCGAAGAATTCGAGAATTTGAAAAGCAAGTTGAGAACGATATTGGCACCGAAAGAAAAGAAATGGTTGAAAGTGCAAGAAGATGGTATCGAGAAATCAAAAATGATTTAGAGCATGCTCTAAATGAAGAAAAGAAAGTTACGAAGAATTTGGAAATGATGGCAACATACAATGTTGTGCGCTCATAATAACTTTAACTTATTAAAAAAGGAGTACGGTAATGACAGATTTAATCAGAAATTTCGGAATTAAGACAGGACATCATCATCAGGAAAAAACTTCTGTTGAAAGAATTAAAGATGAAACTCTAAAAAAACTTGAAGAGTTAGGGATTGATACATCTAACATTCATACCGAAACCGAAGCTCAAATGAAGATTAAAGAGGCTGAATCTGCCACCGCTGCACAAATTGATCCGCATCTTTTTAAAGAAGGTCAAATTGATCCTATGCAGCAAGCCTTTGCCGACGCAAAAGATTTGGCGGAGCGTCTTGGAATTAAACCGGGCGAAATGAAAAATATCGCAGAATTGATAAAAAATATTGATAACCAAATTACAAATCTTGAACAACAAATTTCTGATAATAAAGAACAACAAGAAATTGTACAAAGTTTGCGTGAAGAGTTTGCCGGACTTTCATCAACATATAATCAAGCACAACAAGGACAGGCAAAAATATCCGAAGATATGGGACTTTTGGCATCGTATAATAAATTAAATTCAAGTGTGGAGATAGGTTCTGTTACAAGAGAACAAATTTTGAGCATTCAAAAGCCTCAGCACTCAGAAAACAGCCAAAACAGTAAACAAGATTCCGAAAACAACGAACGCAATCCCGAAAGAATAGGCAACAGATTTAATTCTGCTATTCCAAATCAAAATGAAACTGAGAAGAAAGAGCCTAAAGAGGTTGAGGATACTTCTTTTCTCGGACAAATTAAAGAAAAATTAGGCGGCGGCATTTTCAAAAAATCCGATGCGCTTAAACCTATTGATGGTGAAGCTATTACCGACAGGCAAATTTTTAATAAAGCAAAAGAACTTGCAAATCAAGTCGGTTTACCTGCTGACAATACGGTTGGGCTTAACGAACTTTTGTACAACATAAATAACAGAATTTCTAAAATAGAATCGGAACAAGAGGATAAAAACATTGCCTTCAATTTAAGACAACAGTTTAATACGATATACAACAATTACATGAGTAATCACTAATAAAGTGAAAAGGTAAAAAATGAAAGAAGCATTTTCGCATAATCAAAAAGTCACTCTAAACCCGGAAGCGGGACAAGAGCAAAAGAACAACCAACAACGAAAGAAAAAAACTCCCGTAAAGAAAGAAACTTTACAAAAGCTTGTAGATATGGGTGTCGATATAAAGAGCGTTTTTTATGAAGAAGATGCTCAAGCGTTAATTGAAGAAAAAGATAAGGATAAAAAACCTGAAGTTAAACGAGATAAAAAAGAGCAGCTTCAATTTGAGGTTAATATTCTTGCGGGCAAATTGGAAATTCCTGTTTCTGATTCTGTCGGAATAAAAGGGACATTAGATGCAATAAAGGCAAAAATTGACAATTTAAAAACACAAGCGGGTCATGACCTTGAAAAAATGGCAGAGGCATTATCTTATGAAGTAAGTTACAAGGCGATAAAAACAGACTACGAGGTTTATCACAACACGACAAATCTTTTGGGAGCATCATCTCTTGCGAGTTATAATATGATTAAACTAAACCTGAGAAAATAAAAACTGTATTTTAAAAGTTTTGAGACATAGTTTATAATTATAATGTCAGGAAAAAAGACAGACCCTAAAATAAATTCAGGGCGCATCACAAGGAAATCGCAGATTCCCGTCGTAGCGACACTCACAATCCCGACACTAATCTCAAACAACAAGCGTGTTGTCGAAACTCGACTTGCTAAATATAACCATATCTTACTTACAGGACAACAAAAATAAAAGCTTTTAGGCTTTAGTTTGCAAAGAGGGTGACTAAAAAGTGAAAACGTCATTCTGAACTTGGTTCAGAATCTGCTCAAACCCAATAATAACAGACCCTGAAATAAATTCAGGGTGACAAATTTTTTAGTTGATTGACTTTTTAGTCAACCTCTTTTTATTTTAAATGCAATCCGAAAACTTTATTAAGCCACCATTTTACCGGAGTGATTTTTTTATCGGTTTCGCCTCGCAAATATGCATGCCCGCCGTATTTATAGTGGTTCTTCTTTAATATTACCGCTTTAACATTATCCCTAAATCCGTCTATTTTCCACTTGTCCGGCATCGCATAGTTTGGAGTTATTAACAGTGGATTTCGATTTAAAAAATATTTATTTACATAACTTTCGTCATGAGAATCAATACCTTTTTCCATATCAATTTTTATCACATTGTTTAACTCTCTACACATTTGTAAGAACTCTGGAGTTTTTCCTCCAAATAAACCTGACATAAAGTAGTATTTACCCTCTCCCTCAGGAATATACGCCCAACAATTTTCATCTCTGTTATAAGGGTAATCAAGATTATTTCTATTATGCCAATAACTTGCCCATACAGCAAGTGCTAAATTTCCGTTTTCTTCTTTTGGTAAGATTTCTTCGCCGATTTTGTCAACAAAAATCATATTTCCATTAAAATAGAACAAATAATCTATATCAGAATAATCTTTTTCAGCCTTTAAAAAAGCATCAAATTTCATTAATCCTGCATCCGGCCATTTCAGTTTAGGATAATAATATTTTTTTACGCATGGATTATTTTCTTCATAAATACTATCATTATCTGTAAACACAAAAAAAGTTTTTTCCGCATTAGGAAACAAATATTTTTGTGCTGTTTTAAAAAATTCTTCCCAGAAACAAATATAACGTCCTGTTGCTAAATATAAAATTCCTATTTTCATTATTATCTCCTACTTCTCGTAAAAAGGCTTCAACTCTCCACTCAATCTCATCTTTAAAAACTTTAATGTTTTTCGACATTTTTTAAGGGCGAACTTTGCAAACTGATGGTTTAGTCTATATTCAATGGAATAATTCTGTTGCTGCATTTTTGATTTAACCGCCTCAACAAAGTCGAGAATATTTTTTAAATCCTCTGTTGAGATTTTTTGATTATTCAAAAGATTTTCAACTGTTTTTAATTGTTTAGACGCATCAAGTCCAAAGTGTTTTGCCTGAGCACTAAACATTATTTTTTGGACATTGATATTTTGTTTTACGGCATTGTTTGAACAAATACTTCCGCCATGCCTGCGATAGTCCAGCAGAATTTCATCGAGATTTGCAATGTCAGTAACCTCTGACATGTCAAGCCATAATTTGTAATCTTCAACATGCAATGCATCTTTATCATATTTTAGATTATGCTCTCTTAAAACCGATGTCCGCATCATAACCGTCGGATGCCCCAGTTGGTTTGACTGAACAAGGAGAGATTCTTTTATTAGTTTATTATCAGTTAAACCGTCGCTGATTCTTTTTTTAGGAAACGATTGGTATTGTGTTCCTAAAAGCCCCACTGACGGATGGTCATCCATAAATTTAACCTGTTTTTCAAGACGTTCGGGGCGGGAAATATCGTCAGAGTCAAATCTCGCTATGTATTCCCCCTGAGCCAAATCAAGCCCTTTGTTTAAACTTGCAATTAAGCGAAGGTTTTTTTCATTCAGAACATATCTTATCCGAGAATCGTTATAAGATTTGATAATTTCTTCTGCATTGTTAGTGGAGCCGTCGTTGATTATCAAAAATTCAAAATCCTTGAAAGTCTGATTTAAAATGCTTTCAATGGCTTCTCGCAGGAAATTTTCTTCCGTATTATATACTGACATTAAAACTGTTACTTTTGGCATATAATAATTATACCATGATATAATTCAAATGAGGTAAAAGTTTTGAAAAGATTTATTGTTAAATTTAACGGCGGACTAGGAAATCAAATGTTTCAGTACGCTTTCGCCAAGGGAATTGAAGAAAAAACAGGCATGAGCGCGGTTTTTGATATGTCATTTTTTGAAAAAAGATACGCAAGACCTTTCGAACTTGGGATTTTTGGAATTAATCCTCAAAAAATAACGTCATTTGCTGATAAGTTAAAAATAGGGATTATTTGGAAATTTAGACGTAAACTTGCAAACAAGAAGTTTTTCGGGATGAAATTGATTTCAGAGGACGATTTTGGCTACGTAGATTACGATATTAAGCCGGAAACGTATGTAGAGGGTTTTTTTCAAAGTGAAAGATTTTTTCCGTCAAATATTCAATCAGAATTTGAGTTTCAAACGGATTTGACGGATAAAAATAAGGAAACGGCAGATTTGATAACGGGTTCAAATTCAATATCTTTGCATGTCAGACGTGGTGATTACGTACAAAAAAAACGGTATCAAAATATGTTTGCAACATGTTCGCTTGATTATTATAAACGTGCTGTGGAAATAATTACAAAAGGAAATTCGGATTTCAAACTTTTTATTTTTTCCGATGATAAAGAATGGGTGAAAGATAATTTAAGACTTCCTTACGAAACAATTTATGTTGATTTTAACAGCGGAAAAGACAGCTACAAGGATATGCAATTAATGAGTTTGTGCAAGCATAACGTCATTGCAAACAGTTCATTTTCGTGGTGGGGAGCATATTTAAACGCAAATCCCGAAAAGATTGTTATTGCACCTCAAAAATGGTTCAATGATGAAAATATAAATCAAAAGGATATTATTTCTGCATCATGGATAAAAATTAAAAATTAATAAACTTGCATAAATTATATGTATATACTATTATAACGCTATCGAACATTTAAAATAGAATACAGGCAAAAGATTTTAACAAAGCATTTTGACTGACTAACTAAAAGAAAGGAGGTTATTATGTTAGTTAAAGTCAATGAGAAAGAGTTAATACTTTTAATCGTACTAACTCTTATCCTTGAAGTCCTTTAATTATATCGGACTGCAAGCAGGGTGCACTCATCACCCTTGCTTGTATTCTTATTATACAACATGACGAGAAAATTTTCAAGTGGGGAAAAGGGTAAAATTATGGAAGAAAAGAAAAGAGCAACAATATCAGTAGTAATTAACACATTAAATGCGGAAAGAATTTTTGAACAATGTTTGGAAAGCATTAAAAACGATGCTGACGAAATTATTGTGTGTGATATGCACAGTGAAGACAGAACAATAGAAATTGCACAAAAATACGGATGCAAAATTGTTTACCACGAAAGATGCCGATGTGCGGAACCCGCAAGAAATTTTGCCGATTCTCAAGCAACTATGGACTGGACTCTTGTGTTGGATGCAGATGAACTTGTCACTCCTGAACTTTGGGACTATTTGCACAACTTTGCAAACAATCCTCCAAAAGATGTTGTTGCACTTGAAATTCCAAGAGAAACTTATGCTCTTGGCAAAAAACTTCGTTCAATGTATCAAAGCAAATTAAGACGGTTTTGGAAAACAGGTTCTTGTGAATGGAAGGGACATGTTCATAACATTCCTGAAACTCTATATGGCAAATCTGTTCCGCTTTTGCCAAGGAAAGAAGGTGTTGCTATTCAACACTATCATATTGACAGTTTACAGTCATATCTTGAAAAAATGAACAGATACACCGATTTGGAAATGGAAAGATTTAAAGAAAAGAAAAAACATTTTTCTGTTTGCCGTTTAATCTTTAGACCGCTTTATGAATTTTTTAAATTCTATATTCTAAAAGGCGGATTTTTGGACGGTGTAACAGGGTTTATAATTTGTTTTATGAACATGCAATATAAATTTATTCAACTTGCCAAACTTTACGAAATGGAATACAAAGAAAAAAATCCTGATTTGGTGTACTAAAATATCACTGAGATTATAATTGTTTTTAGGTATATTGTAAATGTTAGAAATTCAAAAACAATTAAAACAATTTGAATCAACAATAAGCATGGAAAGATTGGAGTCTTTTCTTCAAGGAGAAAAGACTAATCTTGAAACAATTCTTTGTGCTTATAAAAATAATATTATTATTTCACAAGCGTTATATCCCGAATTGTCAATATTAGAAATAACATTGAGAAATGCTATAAATACTATGTTATGTACTTATATATCTCCAAATTGGATAGAAAACGAAATACAAAATAAAAATATTTTATTTGATTATGATTTTTCGTTACTAAACAAAGCATATTGTGATGCACAAAAGGAGTCTAAAAATAAGCAATTTAAAATTGGCAAGGTAGTTGCCAATCTTAACTTTGGTTTTTGGACTAATTTATGTTCAAAAAAATATAACTCATTATTATGGACAAAGAAAGGATGTTTTAAAGCGGTTTTTATAAATTATCCTCCGGAGAAAAAGCAACAAATACATGAGATTTCCACAAATTTATGTTCAATAAGGAAATTAAGAAACAGGATATTTCATTATGAACCAATTTTTAAAAATCCAAAAATGTTATTAAATAAATATAATCAAATCTTGGAAATATTATCTTATTTGCCTCAAGATAATGCTAATTTATTAAGAGATACTTCAACTTTTATTAAAACATATAACTTAGTCACTAAAAAACCTGAAGCACTATACGAAAAATCGTAGGAAGAAATCTTCAGGTTACTCGTCTATATTATTCATTATTTTATTTTATTTGTCAAGTGTTTCTTAAATAAAATTTACTAAATACAAAGAAAAAAATCCTGATTTGGTGTACTAAAAAACTTCATTGTAACAAATTGTAAAATTTGATTTTGTTCGGCAAAAAGCTCTGATATTACGAAATATATGGATTTTATTCTTTATATTTATTAAAGTTTTATCGAAATGTGTCGATATTTGATGTAAGTTATTAACACAATGGAGGTGCATGTCTGATGGGTGACGTATCGTTTAATCTTAATACAGTAAACTTGGATAAAATGTTCAAACATGGGGATTCTTTGCAAGAACTTGGCAATGCAGCATCCCTGGCGGATGCAAATTTTACCAAGTTTGAGGGGTTAAAAAATACTGCCACCGAAACTTTTAACAAGAGCGATAAAGAGGCTAAAGACTATGCTGCGCAAGAAACAAAATTGCAAGCCGACTTGCAAGCAGTTCAATCAGGAGAGTCTGCACCTTGCTTTAAAACTATTGTTTCCGCAAGAGAGTGCGAATTACAACGCTTAGACAGTAAAATGCAATCCGAAATCGGACGTGTTGATAAAAATGCCGAGGATGCCGAAAGCCAAATTAATTCGATTAAAGAAAAATACAATGAGCAGATTGAGGCTAAGAAAAAAGAATACGAACAAAAAATCGAAGATGAAAGAAAAAATCAAATTGACTCTTTGAATAAAGAGTTAGGCGAAGTTCAAAAAAAGAAAACTGAGGCAGAGGGCGAGGCTCAAAAAGCAAAATCCGAAGAAACAGAAAATGATAATAAAGCGCAAGAGGCTCAACAAGAATCCAGAGATATTGATACCGAAATTCAAAAAGCAACCGAAGTAGCCAATAAAAAACAAGAAGAATTTAAGAATGAACAAACAGTTGCAAAACAACAAGAAGCCATCGATGCGTTTGTTAATAAATATAGTTTGATGGCTGAAAAAGCAAATACCGTTGAAGAATTGGAAAGTATCAAAGGTATGGCATCTAACATGCTAAGCGGTAATGACAAGGCTGATTTGTCAGGTGTTAACAGCTTGATAGGAACTATTGACGGTAAAATTGACGGAATAAAGAAACAGCAAGAAGCCGAAGAGGCTAAGAAAGCACAAGAAGCAGAGGAAGCAAAAGACGCCGAAAAAACAGGCGATACTGAGGAAACAAAAGATACCGCTCCTACTCAGGAAATTAAAGGGGAAGAAAAAGTTGACGCTAACGGAGAACCTGTTGAGGAAAAGGTTTCTGACGAAGATGCTAATCCTCCCGCTGCTTTCACTCCAATGACAAAAGACGGTCTAAAAAGTTTTAGCAAAGATTCTAAAGCCGCGATAAAAGACTTGAATGCGTCAATTAAAAATCCTGATGACAGAGAAAAAGCAAAAGCCGGTGTCCAATCACAGCTTGATGCTATTAATGAACAGTTGGCAAACTACAATGAGTCTGAATTTGGAGATGTTTCAAAAAAAGATTTAGAAAAAGAAAAGGCTAAACTTGAAAAAGCTTTAAACAAATTTGAAAACAAATCAACAAAATATGATACAAAAACAGCTCTTGATAATTTGAATGTCGCAAATGACTGTATTAAGGGCGGGTTGAAAGGTTCCGACGATTTGGCTCAATCTCGTTGTGAAGATGCCCAAAAACAAATTAACAGTCTTGATGAAAAAATTAAACAGGCAGAGGCTAACGGTGATACAAAAACCGTAAAGGCATTGACTAAACAAAAAAATAAATTAGAACAGGCACAAACTCAAACATATATGAATATGTATGCAAGCCAAGGAGACATCGGAGCTTTGCAAGATGTTAAAGCCTATGCCGAAGAACATGGCATGAAAGGTATTGCAAAAGATGCTGAAAAAGCAATTAATAATACTCAAAAACAAAAGGCTAATGCCGCTGCTCAAGAGGCAATTACTAAACTCAACAGCAATGCTACAGGTTCAAGAGAAGATGCTCTCAAGTATATGAATAATCTTAGAGATTCTATTGACAACGGTACTTACAGCAAAGATGTTAAAAAATCCTATGAAAAAACAATAAAAACAATGGAAAAAGCGTTAACCGAATATGATAATGCTGAAATTAAAAATAAATCCAATGATGCTATTAAAGGTATTAAAGGTGATAAACTCAACAGAGGATCTTACAAAACTGCTCAGGATACAAGAACAGAATTGAATAATCAACTTTCTGATCCGACAATAACATCTTCTACAAAGAAATATTTGCAAAAACAACTGAAGAATTTGGATAAAGCCATTGCTGATGCAGAAAAAAGATATCCAAATATAAAAAATCCGCTTGGAGACTTTCCTCAAAATAGTATTGGATAGTTAACAGCAGATTAAAATTTTAAAATTTACGGACGGTTATTTTAAAACCGTCTGTTTTTTTAAAAAACACTTGACATGTGGGCATGACGTTCTATTATATTTATATAAAAAAAAGAGCCTCTTGTTTTGGAGGAGTGAGGCTCGCTTAGAAAGTTATTTTTTTTAACATGCTCATGATATTTGCATGTCGCGGGCATGGCAACATGTTTACAAAAGGTTACGAATGGATAATATTAAAATCGTAAAATTAATGGGCGGTATAGGCAACCAAATGTTTGAATATGCTTTTGGACTTGCTTTACAAAAAAATCAAAACTGTAAACTCTTGTTTGATACTTCGTATTTTGATGAAATGGTTGCGGATAAAAACGGGCTTCCGTCCAGGTTCTATGAATTGGGTATTTTCCAAAATCTTAACATCGAATTTGCTCCAAAAAAACTTGTTAAAGAATTTGAAAAAAAATCTCCCTTGCCAAAATTCCTTTGCTCACTTTTAGGTGTTCCTCGTTATAAATATTTTGTTCGCGAAAAAAATGCTTTTAAATACGATAAAAAACTTCTTGATAAACGAGGAAATACTTTGATAGAGGGTTATTTCCAAAATGAAAAATATTACAGCGATATTAAAGATGAATTAAAACATTGTTTCGAACTTCCGTCTATCATGGAAAACGATGTTTACAATCAAAATCTTTTTGAAAAAATCAAAAGTACCAAAAACTCGGTTTTTGTGCATTTGCGCAGAAGCGAATATGTTAATTTGGGAATGGATATTTCCGAAAATTACTATAAACATGCCGCAAAATATATTGCCGAGAGAATTAAAAATCCAAAATTCTTTGTTTTTTGTGCGGAAGACGTTGACTATGTAAAAAATAAATTTGACCTTGGTTTCGATTTTGAACTTGTCGGAGAACAAAATACGACCCGTGAGAACTTTTATGAAAATATGAGAATGATGATGGCTTGTGAACATGCAATTATTGCAAACAGTTCATATTCTTGGTGGGCGGCTTATTTATCCGACTTTGACGGCAAAATCGTTGTCGCTCCGACTCCTTGGATTAACGGGCAAGATGATGTCATTTGCCATAATTGGGTTAAAATTAAAAGTCAATGCTAATGTCATTGTGAGCGCACAACGGAAGCGAAGCAATCCCTTTGAGTAAGGTTATTGAAATTGCGTTAGATTATTTTAGTCCCTTTATTGTTTTCTTTGCAAGTTTAAAAACTCAGGTTTCTTGATTGCGTTTAAATCAACGTTTTCGTTAATTGTATTGATTACTAATTCTGTGCCATCGTGGAGTTTTTTTGCATCTGATAAAATAATCGTATTGCTGATAATTGCATCCGAAATCTCTTTTTGTGTAGGCATTTCAACTAAATTAGAATTTGCATCTTTTTGACCTTTTGTACGTAATCTCAAATTATCTGCGGCTTCCCCTATTTTATTAATAACAAGACCTGTTATTGCCCCAAAAATAAGTGATTGTCCCGCACTAAACATCTTGAGGGTTCCATACATAGTCGTCAAAACGGTTCCGATTGCAGGGATTCCGAATTTTAGAGCGGCTGATTTTCTTGAATCGCTATCATCTGCCTTTGCCAAACCTATTCCAACCGTCGTAAAGGTTGTAAGCAATGTTAACATATCTGTCGGTGCTGAGCCGATTTTTAAATCTCGCATTTTGTCAAACAATTTGTCTGTTTCCAATGTGGTTGATTTTTCAAGTGATTTCATTGCTTTGTTTACTTGCTTTTCAAGTTTTTTGTAGTCTTTTTCGCTTAATTCTTTTTCATAAATTTTAAGCAGAGATTGAAGTCTGCCAAGTTTTGATTTTGGCAAGGTGTCAAGACTTTTGTTGAATTGTTCGGCAGCTTTTTTATCTTCAATAAAGGTCGTTAATGTTTTTAAATCGTTTATTAATGTTTCTTTTGCCGTAGCAGAATGATTTTTATTGAAAACATCCAAATTCTTTTGAATATTATCAAAAATTGACATTGTGTTTTTGTCAAAAGGATTTGTCATTCCTTTTATTCCGTCAGCAAGTTCTTTTAGGGCTTTAAATTCATCCTTATATGAATATTGAATTGCTGCTTTATTTGCGTTTACTTCAGATAAAATTTTGGTTTTATTTCCGGCAAGCATTTTTTCTGCGATGAAAGATGAGTATGTATTTTTGTTTTTTGCAAGATTTTTGAATTGCTTAAAAGAGTTATTCCAAAATTTTTCATCAAAATTATTAAACCCTTTTTTAGTTTTATCAATTCTTGTTAAGCTTTCACCTACGGTAAAGTTTTTGTCAAAAACCTGTTGAACTTTTTTAATAGTATTTCCGGCTGTTTTAGCAGTAGATTGTGACACTTTGGAATTAGCGACTTCAAAAGCATCGTACATTTTGTTAAAATTCTTGGTTGTTTTTTCATAGGAATTTGCTGTTGTTTTTATTGCAACATTTTCAAAGAAATTTGTTATTGCCTGACATGCTTTGCCTATTCCCGGAATAGGAGAGGTTGCTTTTTTGAACAAAATATCTTTAAAGGATATAGTATTCATAACGGCTCTTGTTGATTCAGCAACTGATTTCCCTGTGTTAACAGCACTTTTTAGAAGCTTTTCACTTTTTGTAAAAGCTGGTTTTTTAGCAAGTTCTCCGGATTTTTTTGTCAAATATGTGTATAGTTTGTTAACAACTCCTCTGTTGGATTTGTTTAATCCTTTTCCGAGAACTAATGTTGTAAGACCGACACCTGCAGTTGTAGCCGCAATGGCAATGCCTAAACGTGTTTGACGTTTTTGTTCGGCAGTCATGGGAGAAGTTTTTTGTTTCCCCTGCATTGATATTGAATTTGTCGCGCTTAAATTTATGGAATCCATACTAAAATAAAGTCTCAAACATGTAATTTATTGCTATTTTATAACTTTTTGTGTAAATATTTTTAACAAAAACAATGACTTGAAGTTTTTAGAGACATGGTATATAATAACGGAGTAACCAACAAATTGGAGGATAAACTTATGAACAACTTTTTAACCCGAGTAGGGGGGG
>JAFUZZ010000182.1 GCA_017476325.1 bacterium
ACGCTAACAATAGACACAAACGGAAAGAAAGGTCCGAACACGGCAGGCAAAGACAGGTTTACGATGAACCTGACACCAAACGGACTTAAAGCACTTGGCGAAAGTGACACATGTTCAACAGGTTGGGACTGCGGTGCGTATATTCTCGCTCATCACAAACTGTTTGACGGAGAAACAGGCTCAACAACACCTGCAGTAGAAAAAACAGTTGCCGAAAAAACAGCAGATGCACTATCAGCATGTGATGCAGCAAGTGCATCAACATGTAAAATAAATGATGATGTAACGCTTTCTAAAATCGGTAACTATTGGTCAACTCCGACAATGACAAGTAGCCAATGGGGCGGTGTTGACTCTGATTCAAAAATACCAGCAAGAGCATCAGATAATAAATGTTATGTATACGGTTCATGGGTCGCAGGAACTTACGATGAATCAGATGGAAAATATTATTGTCATGGTAACAGTTACCAAGACGGAGCAAAGAAGTATTGTGAATCACAAGGACTAAGACTACCAACAGTATCAGAACTTCAAACGCTTCAATCGACTTGTTCGACCAACGGTCTTGGATGTAGCGGTTTGTTTTGGTCTTCGGAGTTAGTTGAGGGCGATGAGCCCAGCGCATACTACGTGGGCTTCGGCAATGGCAGCAGGAGCAGCGACAATCGAGGCAGCGACCGCTACAGCATTTTCAGGGCCGTTTGCGTAGGTAATTGAGCACTCTGCCGAGGACAATATGCCGGTGGCATATTGGACGAGAGGTTTCCGTACGGATGACGTCAAGAACAAAGTCCAAGCAAATAAGAGAGTAACTTCTTTTCCGTTACTCTCTTTCTTTTGCCTTAAACTTATTTTTGAGTGCCAACACCCTCATAAAATGTTTCAATAGGAACTTGCAAGGCGTTTGCAATATCGTACAAAACAAGTGCTGACGGCGTTTGTTTCCCGTATTCGATTTTTTGAATTGTTACCATGCTGACGTTTGCCATTTCTGCCAATCGTAGTTGACTAATTTTTTTACGCATTCTCTCAATCTTTACGTTAAAGCCCAATTCCCTTATACGTTCATCTCTCATAGGGCAAATTATCCTATATTGACAAATCTTATTCTACAAATTATAATATTGTTAAACATACTATAGTTTGTAAATAAAAAGATTGAGAGGTACAATGGAAAACGAGGCTAACCAAAAAGACGAAGAATTAAAAATCTCGTTTCGAAAAATCTTAACGAATTAGCATTAACCGCTTTCGATATCTCCGAACTTCTACAAGTTATTACCCGCTCTTGCAGACAGCAACAATACAACGCGGAGGCAACCGCGTTGGAATTTGTGCTTATAAAACAGAACAGATTTATTGAACAAATTGAAAAATTACAAGCCGATATTTATTCTGAAGTTTTACTTGCCTGTTGAACCAAAACCGCCCTCCCCGCGAAGTGTTTCCGAAACTTTTTCCACAACCTCAAAATCCGCTTTTTCAACTTTTGCAACAACCATCTGTGCAATTCTTTCCTGCGGTTGAATAGTATATTCCTCATTTGAGATGTTTACAATAGGAACACAAATCTCTCCGCGATAATCTTCATCAATAGTACCTATACAGTTTATCAAGGTTATTCCATGTTTAATAGACATTCCCGAACGCGGACGGATTTGTACTTCAAAATCAGGCTCTAATTCAATTTTTAATCCTGTCGGAATAAGTTTTCGCTCCAACGGTTTTAATGTTACAGGCTCTTCTATCGCCGCACACAAGTCCATGCCGGATGCCCCTGCGGTCTTGTATTCAGGCAATGTTTTGTTGTGTGGTAATCTTTCTATTTTGATAATTGTTTTTGCCATAATCTTCAATTAACCTCTATGTCTTTCTGTTATTGAATTTACAAGTTCATCAAGTTTTGTAAAATCAGGCTCTTTTGCTTTCCCTTTAACCAAAACAGGGTCAAGCATTTCTATTTTAGAATTTGCAAACGGCTCGGTAAGTTTTTCAACCAATTTTCCGCCCCAGCCAAAAGAACCGATAACAGATAAATATTTTGCTTTAGGATTTAAAACCGCGGTCAAAGACGCAGCGTTCATCGCGTTTGGATGCGGTCCCATAAGCACCATCGGAGAACCTATAATAATTGTCTTGGCATCAACAAGCGTCATTGCGTATTCGCCCAAATCTCCGTTAACAATATCAAATTTAACAACTTCAATTCCCGCTGATTTTAATTTTTCACCAACGTAATTTACCATTTCCAATGTTGAACCGTACATTGAAACATAAGGCAGGACAACCATGTTTTTGCTTTCATCACTTGCCCAATCCGTATATAAATCCAAAATAAAATCAGGATTATCATAAACGGGACCGTGACTTGGCATAATCATATCAACGTTCATTTCTTTTATCATTTTTGTGTATTTTTGACAAAAACTTCTAAACGGCATCATGATTTCCGCATAATATCTTTTTGCGGCTGATTTCAAATCTTCATCACAATTTGCAATAGGATTTTCAAATATTTTGTGCGCACCTAAAAAATCACACGTAAAAAGAACATTGTCCTCAACCGCATAAGTAAACATTGTATCAGGCCAATGAACCCCCGGTGCGGTGATAAATCGGAGAGTTTTATCGCCAAGTGAAAGTTCTTCGCCTGTTTTTACTACCCGAATTTTGTCCTCGGGAATAAACAACATTGACATAATATTATTTTTGCAAATAGCATTTGTTACGATTTTTGCCTCAGGATAAAGTTTAATCAAAGCGGGTAACGCCCCTGTGTGGTCTTGTTCCCCATGGTTTGCGATTATATAATCAACTTTATTTACACCGTCTTTTTGCAAATTAGAAATATATTCCTCAATTTTTGGAGGATACATTGTGTCTATCAATGCTGTTTTTTCACTGCCTTTGATATAATAAGAGTTATATGTGGTTCCGTGTTCCAGCGGAATTAATTCATCAAACAGAGGTCTGTTTTCATCATTTAAACCGCAATAAAAAATATTGTTTTTTAGTTCTTTCATTTAAAAATCTCCTCTACGATATTTATAATACCATGAAAATTTTTGATATAAAATTAATAGTATGTTAACGACAAATACTCCTTGGAAATCAATTATCAAATTTGCACTGCCGCTGATGCTGGCAAATATTTTACAGCAATTATACAATACAGCAGATACAATAATAGTCGGTAACTTTATTTCACAAAACGCACTTGCTGCTGTCGGCTCTTGCATGTATATTACTTCTTTATACACAGCAATATCAATTGCAATCGGGCTTGGAGCAGGTGTCATTGTTGCTCAGGGATTTGGAGCGGATAACAATAAAAAAGTTAAAAACGGTGCCGGAACAGGGTTTTTAATGCTTTTATGCTTAGGACTTTTAATTTCTGTTTTTTCTTTTTTATCAGGTGAATTTGTTTTAAAGAAAATTATATCTGTCCCAAATGAAATCTTTAATTCGGCGCTTGTTTATATAAAAATATACTCTTTAGGATTGTTTTTTCAATTTGGTTATAATGCATTCGCATCAATATTGCGCGCGGTCGGAAACAGTAAATCTTCGCTGTATTTTTTAATCATCACTGCAGTTATAAATGTCTTATTGGATTTAATTTTTGTAATTGTATTTAAACTCGGAATAGGCTCCGTTGCAATTGCAACTTGTATTTCGCAATTAACTGCTATGGTAATAAGTTACATTTATATGATAAAAAAATACCCTATTTTTAAACCAAAATGGAATTATAACAAAATTACAGCCGCAGAAATTTTACAAACAGGAATACCTTTAACTATTCAGGCATTAATTGTTAACTGCGGGTTTATGATTATGCAAAAAATTGCAAACTCTTTCGGAGCAGAAGTAACAGCGTCATATTCAGTTGCCTGCCGCTTAGAAATTTATTTACTTATTCCGATAATTTCTATTTTACATTCAATGTCTACATTTGCTGGTCAAAATTACGGCGCAGAAAATTTTGCAAGAATAAGAAGCGGAATGAAACATGCAATTTGTCTTAATCTTGTGATAGCATCATTATTTGGCGGGTTATGCTTTTTATTTGCTGAACAGATAATTTCGCTTTTTGCTCTTAAAGGTTTAGCATTTAAATATGCTGTCGCAAATTTTAAACTCACATGTGTTGATTTATTACTATATGCGGCATATTCTCCCGTTAACGGAATTTGCATAGGACTTGGAAAAAGTTACGTGCTTTCAATAATCTCATTTGTAGAACTTTTGGGAAGAATAGGGTTCGCACTTGCTTTGTCAAATATAATCGGCGTGGCATGTGTTTGGTGGAGTGAGCCTTTGGCTTGGTCTATTGTTGTTTTTGGAGTATGTTTATATTATAAATATATTTTAAAAAAGGAGTTAATTAAATGAAGGTTAGAAAGGCAAACGAAAAAGATTTAGGCAGAATAGCCGAAATTCTTGTGTTTACAAAACGTTCAACATACAGACCTATTTTTCAAAACGACGAGGTTTCATTTAATGTCATTACTGTTTTAAATGTAATTGACGAGGTTAAAGAAATCGGGATTGAGAATACGTACGTTTATGATGACGGAATCGTAAAAGGTATGACAAGGTTAAAACACAATGAAAATAGGTTTGAATATTGCGAACTATACGTTGACCCTTTCTTCCAAAACGAGGGCGTAGGCTCTGCCCTTATGGATTTTAACGAAGAGCAAGCAAAACTTGCAAACGAAAAAGAAGTATTCTTATGGGTACTTGAAAAAAATGCTCATGCAATAAATTTTTATGAAAAGAAAGGCTTTGTAAACACGCAAGAACGAAAAGAATTCGCAACAACGGGGCAGTATTTAGTAAAATTTAAAAAAGAAATTTAAAGGAGTAAAAAATGTTAGAAAAAATAGAAAAGTTTCAAGTTTTAATTGTCGGTATAATTGTCGTAGTATCATTGTTAATTGCAACAGTTATTGTTACATCAGCGATTTCGAGAGATGAAATTAAAGTTACCGGTTCGGCATCAGAAATTGTCAAATCCGATTCAGGCTCACTTGAATTTGAAATCAGCGTAAAAGAACCAAACAGACAACTTGCGTATGACAGAATGCAAAAAAATCTAAGTATTGTAAAAAAATATCTTTCCGATAAAAATATTAAAAACATTGAAATAAAACCCGTAAACGGTTACTATAATTATAAACGCGATACAAGAACAGGTTATGATACTAATATTATTGAAAACTATAATATGTCGCAACCTGTAAAAATTTCTGCCGATGATGTTGAAATAATTAAAGACATCTCTATTGATATTTCAAGCCTTGTAAATCAAGGTGTTGAAGTTAACGTATTTTCACCATCTTACAACTATTCAAAACTTAGCGATTTGAAAGTTTCTTTGCTTGAAAAAGCATCTGTCGATGCTAAAAACAGAGCAAAAGCAATGTTAAAACCGACTCACAACAGAATAAACAAAATTACCTCGGTAAGAATGGGTGTTTATCAAATTACACCAGTTGATTCAACAGATGTTTCAGATGGCGGAATTAATGATACCTCTACTATTTACAAAAAAGTAACTGCAGTGGCAAATGTTTCTTTCAAAATAAAATAAGTTTGCATTTTGTAACTTTTTGTAAAATGTTTTTTTATAACTGACAAAATGTATGCATTAAGTGTTTTAATTACAACAAAGAAACATAGGTGTGTGAAAGGAATAAGAATGCAAATTAACAAAATTACCCCAGTTACCAATAAGATTGTTACAAAGGTTGCTAAAAAAGCGGTAAAAACCGCATCAAACCCTATTAATAAATCTCAAGCAGCGATTGGCGGACTTGGTGCGGCAGCACTTGCGGGAATGTATGCCGTAAATAAAGCAGTTCAACAAAAAGAACCTAAATATGCAATAGGTATGTCAACAGAAGAACTTAAAACAAGAACAGATAAAGAGCATTTGGGTGTAAAAAGAATGCTTGGCGTCGATGCCCCTGAATATCAAAACCTTGCTGACGGTGACAAAGAGGCTTTGAAACACCTTGTTAAAGCCGCAACCATTCTTGAGCCTGTTTATTTAAGACAAGACAGTATAAAAAATATTCCGTTCCAAAAACATTTGGAATCCGAAATAGAAAAAGGAAATGAAGATGCCAAAATGGCAATGAAACTTTTTAAAGCCCAAAAAGGTGTTAATGCCGTTGATACAGAGGCTACAAAATTTTCATTAATGAAAAACGGAAAAGAACTTCCGGGAAAAGGTTTCTATCCTGAAGATTTGAAAAAAGAAGAGTTCCATTCAATTCTTAATAAAATGCTTGACGATGGAAAAACTAAGGAAGTTAAAAATATTTTGAACCAACGTTCAATGGTTGTTCGTAATAATGACGAATTAAAGGCTGTTGATTATACGGAATTTTTCTCAAAAGAATTTAAAGCCGCAGCAGACGAACTTGAACTTGCTTCTCAAACTTCAACAAACAAAGATTTTAACGAATATTTGAAACTTCAAGCACTTGCATTGAGAATAAATAGTCCTTGGGCAGATGCTTACGCTGATAAAAAATGGGCAGAACTTCAAGACACACCTTTGGAATTTACAATCACAAGAGAAAATTATCACGATGAAATGACCGAAACTGTTTATGAAAATAAAGAGTTGAGTGAAAAATTGGCAAAAAATAATATTGTTCCTACATCAAAAGATAATCTTGGTTTTAGAGTAGGTATTGTAAACAAAGAGGGCACTGACAAACTTTTAGAGATTAAAAAATACTTACCTGAACTTGCAAAAATAATGCCTTATGCCGATAAATACGAACAAAATATTTCGGCAAATTCCTCAGATGTTAAACAAACAATGGTAGATGTTGACCTTGTAACCCTAAAAGGCGATTGTGGTGCGTACAGAGGTGGTATTACGCTGGCAGAAAATTTACCAAATGATGATAAGATGTCACTCCAAATCGGTGGCGGCAGACGTAATGTTTACCACAGACAAATCAGAGCCGTAACAAACACAGAAGGTATTCAAAAACGACTTAATGCTGTTTTAAACCCTGCTTTACATCAATTCTACAACAATGAAGCAGACCACTGGTTTACAATCGGACACGAAAACGGACACTCTCTCGGACCAAAATCGGGTACGGAAGCGTTAGGAAAATACAAAAGTATTATCGAAGAAAACAAAGCCGATATGATTTCTATGGCAATGCTTGACAAGTTGGAAGAACTTGGAATGTACACTCCTCAACAAAAGAAAGAAATTATTACAACCTTTGTGGCGGATAATATTTTGAAAGCAAAACCTAATATGAGTCAGGCTCACAGAGTCAGAACCGTTATGCAATTTAACTATTTTGTTAAAAACGGTGCGATAGAAGTTGGCAAAGACGGAGTTTTGGATATTAACTATGATAAAGTTGTTCCTACTGCAAGAAAAATGCTTGATGAAATAATTGATGTTCAGTTGAGCGGTGATTTTGCCAAAGGGGAAAAATATGTTATGGACAACTTTGTTTGGACAGATTATATGGAAACCCTTGCAGGAAAATTAAAATCAATCAGCAAAACACTAAACGGTTCTGTTGAAGAACCTTTGGCAGATAAACTTGCTAATTCGTAAGAATCATTTTAACAAAAGAAATAGGGTGACTTAAAAGGTCTAAATCTTTAGGATTTTGTCACCCTGAATTCATTTCATGGTCTGTTATTATTAAATTTTAGCAGATTCTGAAACAAGTTCAGAATGACGATTTAACTTTTAAGTCACCCTATTTTATACACTATTTCTTTTTATGCTTTTTTTCTGTTTCTCCAAACATCAATTAACATGCTTGCAAAGAAAATACTTGAATATGTACCGATTACGATACCTAAAATCATTGCAAGAACGAAATCCTTTGTGGTTACACCGCCAAAGAAATATAGCGCCAACAAAGTGATTAATGTAGTTAATGAAGTATTGATACTTCTTGCAAGAGTTTGATTTACACTCAAGTTAACAATTTCGGAGAAGTTCATTTTTCTTGAATAATATCTCAAATTTTCTCTTATTCTGTCAAACACAACAATCGTATCGTGAACGGAAAAACCGATTACAGTCAAAATAGCAGTGATAAACAAACCATCTATTGATACGTTAAAGAACAATCCCAAAATTGAAAATACACCAAGAACAAATATTGCGTCATGGAACAATGCAAGTATTGTCGCAACAGCAAAATCAAGTTGAAACCTGATTGTCAAATAAACTACAATTCCCAAAAACGCAAGTGTTAGTGCTATCATGGAGTTTTTCAACAGTTCTTTACCAAGTGTCGGACCTACAGAATTAACTTGAATAAGTTCTGTATTAGGATACTCGGCTTTAATTGTTTCGGAAACTTTAGAAAGTTCTTCCGTATTTTTTTCATCAATAAATTTTGTTCTGATTGAAATTATGGAATTAATTTTATCATCATTTTGCGCTTGTTGAGAACTGTTAACCTTAATAATTTGTAATGACGGATTTTCGACCCCGTTATTTTCCAAGTTTGTTCTGATTTTTGACAATTCATTGTTGGTAATGTCTTTATCAACGGTATAATTTAAAATTGTTCCGCCTTTGTAGTCAATACCGACTTTTAACGGCAAATGGTCAGGATATGTAATGCTTGAATAAATCATTGCAACTATTCCCGGCAACAATAATATTGCCGACAAAATAAACCAAAGCCATCTATATTTTTCAATATTAATTAAATGTTTGTTTTCCATTTTTATCCCATTCCCTTTAATTAATCTAACACACCGAATTTTGCTTTTTCACGTTTAGTATCCGCCGCCTCGTAAGCTTTTCCGATTTCTTCTTTTTTCAAGCCAAATAGTTGCGGATATTTTAAATCACCCGTACCAAACACAAGGTGCATAATGTTTTTTGTAATCGTAATTGCACTGAACATTGAAACAATTACCCCAAGAGCAAGTGTTAAAGCAAAACCCTTAACAACACTTGTTCCGAGCATATAAAGAATTATGCAGGTAATAATTGTTGACATGTTTGAATCGAATATACTTGAAAATGCTCTGTCAAATCCTGAATTAATTGCCGTAAACAGCGTTCTGCCCGCTCTCAATTCTTCTTTTGTACGTTCAAAAATTAAGATATTTGCATCTACCGCCATACCGATACTCAATATAAAACCTGCAATGCCGGCAAGAGTTAATGTTACGGGAATTGTTTTAAACAATGCAAAAAGAATTATACTGTAACAAATTAATGCAATGTCGGCAATTAAGCCCGGAACTCTGTAGTATGCAATCATAAATATCATAACCAAGCCAAGACCGACAAGTCCTGCAAGTTTTGATTTTTCAATACTGTCAGCACCAAGAGTCGGACCGACAACGTTTTCTTCGATTACGTGAGCCGGAACAGGCAATGCACCTGCGTTCAAGAGGTCAACCATATTTTTTGCCTCTTCGTAAGGGAAACCCTCATCCCCGCCTGAAATTTGTGCATTACCGCCAATAATAGCTTCTCTGATTACCGGCGCAGACATTAATTCTCCGTTAAAGAAGATTGCCATCGGCTGTCCGACAAGACGGGATGTCAATTCGCCGAATTTTTTAACGCCTTTGTCGTTAAATCTCAAATCTACAACCCATTGTCCGTTTTGAGATGTACTAACAAGGGCTTTAGAAACATCTTTACCTGTCAAATCCGTTGCCAACCATGTTTGAACACCGTCAACAATCGGACCCGGTTCTTTAAATTCCAAAGCGGCTGTTTCGCCCAAAAACGCTTTTGCCTTTTCTAAATCCGAAATGTTTGGAATTTCGATTAAAAGCCGTTTGTCGCCGACTTGTTGAACGACGGTTTCGGCAACACCCATTTTATTGATTCTGTTTTCAATCGCAAAATGTAAACTGTCCATCATATCAGGAGTAATTTTTGCAATCGTTTCTGTTGTTTGCGCCTCAAGAACGAGTCTTGAACCTCCTACAAGGTCAAGTCCGAGTTTTGTAGGTTTAACAAAAACAACAATCGCACTTGCAAGCACGATAAAGAATACTATCCAAAATGTAATAATTTTATTCTTCATTTTTGTCCTCTTTCCCTCTCTTATTCTTCATTAAATTTATCTATTGCCAAATACAGTTTTGATTTTTGAGCGTCGTTTAATTCAACCAGCGGAAGTCTTACGTAACTTTCGATTAAACCTGCTTTTTTCAAAGCCGCCTTAACAGGCACCGGATTTGGAGCCATAAAAAGTTTTTTGAAAATCGGATACAATTTCAAGTGCATGTTTTTTGCAAACAAATAGTTCCCGTTTTCAAAATTGTGAATCATTGTTTTAATCTCGTTAGCCCACAAGTGAGAAGCCACGGAGATTACGCCCTCAACGCCCAAAGCCATCATCGGCAGGGTCAAACTGTCATCGCCCGAATAAATAGTAAAATCTTCAGGGCATGCGAGTTTTAATTCGGAAATAACATCCAAATCGAAATAGCTTTGTTTAAGTCCGACAATATTTTCATATTTTTCGGCAAGGTATTTAACCGTATCAACCGCCATGTTAATACCTGTTCTTCCGGGAATATTGTAAAGAATTATCGGTAATTTGACACTTTCCGCAACGGCAGAAAAGTGAGCGATAATGCCCTCTTGAGACGGTTTATTATAATAAGGAACTACGGAAAGGATTGCGTCCGCACCCTCTTTTTCTGCCAATTTAGCGAGTTTAACGGCCTTTTCGGTTGAATTGGAACCTGCACCGAAAACAACTTTTGCTTTGTTTGCACAAGCGCGCTTTACAGTTGATAAAAGTTCAATTTTTTCATCCAAACTAAGAGTCGGACTTTCGCCGGTAGTTCCCGCAATAAGAATTGAGTCAGAACCCGTATGAACCAAGTGTTTAACAAGTTCTTCGCACGCATCATAATCAATTTTTAAATCTTTATTAAACGGTGTAACCATAGCGGTAATGATTTTTCCCGCATCATATCTTTTTGACATAAAATTTTACTCCTTATTTTTATTTTGATTATATATCAAAAAAACAAATAGTAAAATATTAATCTTTTGGGCAATATTAAAAAAAAAAAAAGATAGTGACTAAAAAGATAAATTTAGCATCATTGCGAGCCGACTTATCGGCGCGGCAGCGGATTTCCGTACGGATGACGGACGGGTAAAATTTTAAGACATAAAAGCGCGTATTGACTAACTTTGGAACTTAGTGCCCCCCTCCTCTGTGCTTTTTCTACTTGTAAAAATTTATTTTTGTAATAACATAATAGTTGAGAATACATGCGTTCGATAGGCAAATGCTTAGTTTCTTAAATAAGAAATGGAATCATGAATTCGGGTATTATTAGTTAAAAAAATGAGAAAAACGATGCCTACAGCGTCAATGGTAGAACTTTTGGATGCAGGTGTTCACTTTGGTCACAAGACTCAAAAATGGAACCCTAAAATGAAACAGTACATTTACAAAGCAATGAACGGTATTTACGTTATTGATTTGAGAAAAACAACAGACTTGCTTGACAAAGCTTACGAAGCTGTTAGAGATTATGCGGCAAAAGGTAAAAATGTTTTGTTTGTCGGAACTAAAAAACAAGCCTCAGAAATCGTTGCTGAAGAAGCACAAAGAGCAGGTGCTTATTATATTAACAGAAGATGGTTGGGCGGTTTGATGACAAACTTCGAAACAATCAGAGCAAGAGTTAATAAATTGAAAGAATTGGAAGAATTTGTTTCAAGCGGTCAAGTTGAAAAATTACCTAAAAAGGAAATCGCTCAAATTCAAAGACAACTTGACAAATTGTCTAAAACTCTTGGCGGTATTAAAGATATGAGAGGTTTGCCTGATATTATCTTTATCGTTGACCAACAAAAAGAACTTATTGCTATTCAAGAAGCAAACAAATTGAATATTCCTGTTATTTGTTTGGCTGATACAAACGCTAATCCTGACGGAATTGACTATGTAATTCCGGGTAATGATGATGCTATGCGTTCAATCAAACTTATCACTTCAAGACTTGCTGATGCGGTTTTGGAAGGTAAACAGTTGAGAGAAAATAAGGCTGCAAATACTAAAAAAATCGAAACAATCACTGCTAAAGATGCAGGTGTTGAAGAAACAGAAGAAGTAAAAGCGTAGAATTGGAGAAAATATAAAATGGCAAATATTACAGCACAAATGGTTAAAGACCTACGCGAAAAAACAGGTGCAGGCATGATGGATTGCAAAAAAGCACTTGTTGAAGCTGATGGTGATATGGATAAAGCAATGGAAGCCCTCAGACAAAAGGGTATTGCATCTGCTGAAAAGAAAATGGGCAGAATTGCAGCAGAGGGTCTTGTTGCATCTTACGTTGATGACGAAAAAGGCGCAGTTGTAGAAGTTAACTGCGAAACAGACTTTGTTGCTAAAAACGAAGAATTTAAAGAACTTGTACAATGCTTGGCAAAAGCAGTTGCAGAAAAAAATCCTGCTGATGTTGATGCACTTTTGGGTTCAACTTGCGAACAATGCGGAAAAACTATTCAAGAAGTTATCAAAGAAAAAATCGCATCTATCGGTGAAAAAATCACTTTCAGAAGATTTGTTCGCGAAGAAGGCAACGTTGCAACTTATGTTCACAACGGCAAAATTGCGGTTCTTCTTGTAACAGACAAAAAAGACGAACAAATTGCAAAAGATATTTGTTTGCACATTGCATCTTCAGCACCTGAATTTGTTTCAAGAAAAGATATTCCTCAAGAAGTTATCGACGAAGAAACAAGAATTGAAATGGGTAAAGAAGACTTGGCTAAAAAACCTGAAAACATTAGAGCAAAAATTGTTGAAGGCAGAGTTAACAAACTTATGGCTCAAAAATGTTTGTTGGAACAACCGTTCGTTAAAAACCCTGACCAAACAATCGAACAACTTATCGAAGGTAAATTAAACATCGTTAAGTTTGACAGATACGTTCTTGGTGAAGGTCTTGAAAAAAGAAACGAAAACTTTGCCGACGAAGTTGCTAAACAAATGCAAGGCTAAGACAATAATCTAATTTTAAAGAAACCCTAAATTAGGACTATATAACATCCTTTTTAGGGTTTCTTTTTCTACTATAAAAACTAAAACTTTATAGGATAGTCATCAGGAAAATGCCAACTATTTTCTATAATCAAAGCAGTGCATGATTCTGCCCCTTCTTTTATAGCACAACGTTCTAAATTTGTTTCTCTGGTGTGATTATACATAGCCCATACACCATCCCTACAGCCATCTGTATATAATAAAAAACTGTTTTTATTATTTGAAAATGTATTTGATGTAGCATTTTCATTTATTTCTTTACAAACTTTATCGTTTTCGCAAAAAATAATATATGTTGTTGCCCAATTATCTCCACCATCAAAGTCTGTCCGCCTAAAATAAATTTCCGCACCATTTGCCAACAGACCAAAAACTCCTTTTTCACCTTTTTTAACTTCTATAAATTTAATATAAGGGATATAATATTTTTCAAACATTTCCATCGCTTTATCAGGGTTATTTGCTTCAAACCCCTCTCTTATATGATTTAATCCATAGTCAACTTCGCTTAATTCATAAGCATTCTGCAACATAGAAGCAGTTTCTTTTAGTTTACTTTCTATGACTGACTTATGATATTTTTGCATCAATGTCGGAATGGTTAACGCTGCAACGACACCAATGATACCAAGTGTTATTAAAACCTCCGCCAAAGTGAAGCCACGTTGTTTTGCTAACAGATTGTCATTCCGAACTTGGTTCGGAATCTCCTTTGTATGGGATGCTGAATCAAGTTCAGCATGACGGGCTTTTGACGCGTCAATAAATTTTTCAAGAACAAAATCCGCGTCTTTACTAAGATTGAGACCTAGTGCCCCCTTATCCTCGAGAGCAAAATCCACTCCTTGACTAACTTTGGAACCTAGTGCCCCCCCCCCCTGCTCGGGTGAATAATTTCGACATAACGAACCTCCGTTTTTTAGATTAACATTCTTATTATATACCAGGTCTCAAAAAATTTCAACCCCTA
>JAFUZZ010000183.1 GCA_017476325.1 bacterium
ATTTAAAAATCCACAGCAAGCTAATTCTTTGATAAATGACTTTTTTAATGAGTTTATGTCATTAATGAATAACTTTATAGTTGAACAAGATGATTTAATAGAGCCTTACGATGAAGTAATATATAATCAAATTCATGAAATGCAAAAATTAAGGGATGATTATATTGAATTCTTAAATCATTGGGTACAGGTTAGAGATATTTTTAATATTGATAAAATAATTACATTTTTTGAAAAAATATACAAATTTTCAGATTATCAGGGGAACGGTAGTTTCAACGAAACACAGACAGAGCATTACAAATTTTTAATAACCGAATTGTTTTTGTATACTTGTGCTATTTTACTTAAAAATGAATTATATGAACAGGCAAGTATTTTAATCAATAATAAATACTTCATTGAACAAAGATTTTCATCTAATGATAATCCAACCTATTTTACTTGTTTTAATTTCGGAACTATAAATTCTCTTGAATACAGAAATAGACGATTAGGAACTCGTTTATATAGTTATACGGCAGATACTTTAATAAATCGTGCAAATATTAACGGTATAAGTTATATTTCTGAACTAACAGAAACGGACTTATTGTTGTACTATATATCAAATTTAAAAACAGGGAAAGCTTATGATTGTTGGTTCCCACTAACTTATAAGTACGCAGGAAATGGGAGAAGTTATTATAGCTATAAACTAAACATATTAAAAAAATTAATTTCAAGAAGACATTTTGAAAAAATAAAAATTCTTTTTGAAGTAAATACAATTGAAGAATTAAAACAATTGTTTAACAATTTTAGTGAAGACGCTAATAATTATATGAGTTATTCTGGTGGAAGTGGACATGTTATGCCATTGAAACATCATATTGATTATGATGAAATAGGAACTTCCATTTAATTCTATTTAAGAACCTATGCTTTTTCTTTTTAACTTTATGACATCTGCAGTCGGGGAATTGGCATTTATTATCTGTAATGGTTAAGATTTCAGGAGTGCGTAGGTTGGGGTTTCTACCCCAACAATAACTTTTATTGTAAAATCAACTTATGAATTACAAAAGAGTTTTTGTTCCTAATAGTTATGTACATTTAATTATTGTTGCATATAATCGGAAAGATATATTTGTTGAAAATATTCAATTACTCAGAGCTTCATTTAAAAATGCAAAACAACATTTTGATTTTGATATTATTGCAATTTGTGTATTACCAAATCATATTCATATGATTTTAAATCCTGATAATATAAAAGAATATCCAAAAATAATTACATCAATAAAATATTATTTTTCAAAAAATTGTAATGTTGGGGTAGAAACCCCAACCTACGGTTATGTCAACAAAGGTGAAAAAGGCGTATTTCAACGCAGATATTTTGAGCATACGATTTGTTCACAAGAAGAACTTAACAATCATATAAACTATATACATTACAATCCCGTAAAACATGGTTATGCAAAAAACGTAAAAGATTGGAAATATTCATCTTTTCATAAATTTGTTGAGTATAAATTCTACAATAAAAATTGGGGATGTTATACTGATATAGAAAATATCAAGAATTTAGATTTTGAATAATTCTCAAAATCTCTGTTCTTTCTTCTCAAACCGACTGTTATTTTACATAAAACCTTTTGTGTTTTTGGTGCTATATTTATTTTTTTATATTAAAACTTTCAATTCTAATTACTTTCAATTTTCTCCTTTTAAAAAATAATATATGTTACACTTTTGATTATAATTTTAAAAAGTATTAAAACAAGTGTTACTTTAAAATGGTAAATTTTCTAATGTTTCAACCATATATAATGGGATATTATACAAAGAGTTATCTGTTTTATATGGTGCTAACGAAGTTCTGACTGCATATTTTGGATTAAAATCCTTGCGATATTGCGTAAGACTTTTTGCTTTAAGATTTGTTGTCGATTTAACTTCAATGGGAATAACATCGTTATCTTTTTGAAAGATAAAATCAATTTCTGCGACATTAGAACGACTTGTCCAATAATTTATAGATTTCTTCATATTCTCTTGCCTTGCTCCTTGAAGTATTAAAGGTTTTCTCTTTTTACTGTTTTTCCACTTTTTTAATTCTTGAAACGCCTTTCTATCCATATTTACGCCCCATGCTTACACATTTTTCTAACGAATTTTACATGTATTTTACACATTTTTCTAACGAATGTCAATGCAATTTTACACATTTTCCTAACGAAAGGCTATGCCTGTTAATGAATGTAATATTTTAATTCAAAATGTCTAAATTTTTGTTTTACCCTCCGCAAGATTTGCAAGCCCTTGCGCCATTTGATTTTGCTTCTTGTTTTTCAATCTTTATACAAGATTTGCAACGCTTTGCATGCGGGCATGTTATTTTATGGAAAATATTTGAAGATGGGTTGTAAATAACTGTTTCGGCATTGACGCTCGTGCCCCAAAAACAAATTGCTAAAACTGATATGGCGATAATCTTTTTCATTTTTCCTCCAAATATTATTTTTGAATATCGTAACCTTCCCAAAGTTCATCATCGTAATGCGTGAATTCTAATTGCTCGAAAATTACCGTATCGCCGTTTTTAATACCATGTTTTCGTAATTCTTCAAACACACCCATTCCCTTAAAAATGTTTTGTAACCTTAATACCTGTTCTAAATTTCGGGCATCAGTAACGGATGCTAAACGCTTAATTTTACCGCCAAAAACAATATATGTATTTTTGTCTGCTTTTGCAATTTCAAATGAACTGTCGTCATTATCATAAGCGCCTGTATTTTCGTGAATATCAATTTCGAATGTCGGTTTTGGAATTTCATCAACTTTTTTTGAAACAAAATTTTTTAAAGTCTCAACGTTTTCATGACTTACCGCAGAAATCATAAATACATCGTCAGCAATAGCCTTAAATTCTTTAAAATAGTACTCTCTCATTTCTTCATCAAGAACATCAATTTTGTTTAAAACAACAATTTGATAAAGATTAGCAAGTCTTTCGGAATATTTTTTTAATTCATTATTAATTTTGTTATAATTTTCCAACGGATTTTCTTTGGTTAAGTCCACAAGATGTAGTAAAAATCGACATCTTTCGACATGTCGTAAAAAATCATGTCCTAAACCAACACCCTCAGACGCTCCCTCAATAAGTCCGGGAATATCAGCAACAACAAAACCATCTCCTGTGGGTTTAGTAACAACCCCAAGATTTGGAATAAGTGTTGTGAAAGGATAATCTGCGATTTTCGGTTTTGCGGAACTTATGACACTAATTAGAGTTGATTTACCGGCATTTGGCATACCAAGCAAACCGACATCAGCAATAAGTTTAAGTTCTAAAATGACTTCGCGCTCTATTGCAGGCTCTCCGGGTTCACAAAACTGTGGTGCACGTTTTTGAGCAGTTGCAAATCGGGCGTTTCCGCGTCCGCCGCGTCCGCCTTTTGCTACAAGCAAAGTATCCCCAACGTTAACCAAATCGCCTATAATATTTCCCGTTTTGGCTTCGCGAACCATTGTTCCGAGCGGTACTTTTATGTATAAATCTTTTCCGCAGCGTCCATGCTGAGTTTTTGGGCGACCATTAACGCCGGATTCCGCTTTAAAAACGTATTGTTTTTTAAAATCCATCAGTGTTGCCAAATTCTCATCCGCAATTAAATAAACATCTCCGCCGTTTCCGCCGTCACCGCCTGCGGGTCCGCCTTTGTCAACGTATTTTTCTCGTCGCCAGGCAACCAGTCCGTTACCGCCTCGACCCGAAACAACTTTAATTTTTGCTTTATCCAAAAATGCCATAATGTTTTCCTTTATGTTTTATGATAATATAAAAATAGGAATTAGGAAATAAAAATGAGTGTAATTAAGAAAAGTTTATTTAGTGAAAAAGAAGTAGAAGTAGGTTCAGGTGCTGATAATATAATTATGGCTATTGAATCCAGTTGTGATGAAACGGCATGTGCTGTTGTCAAAAACGGGCGGGAGGTTCTTGCAAATGTTGTTGCATCACAAATAAAAACACATAAATTATATGGCGGTGTAATCCCGGAAATTGCTGCAAGAGAACATTTACAGGCGATTAATGTTGTTGTGGAAGAGGCATTTGCGCAATCAGGGTTAAGACCTGAGGACATTACGGCATTTGCGGGGACAGTAGGACCCGGACTTGTGGGAGCATTACTTGTAGGACTAAATGCAGCAAAAACATTGGCACTTGTTTATGATAAACCGTTTATAGGTGTAAACCATTTGAATGCACACATTGCGGCAAATTATATTGATACCGATTTAGAACCGCCTTTCATTGCACTTTTAATAAGCGGAGGACATACGCAGATTATAGATGTCAGGTCTTATTCCGAACAAGAGATTATAGGTGAAACTATTGACGATGCGGTCGGAGAGGCTTATGATAAGGTTGCAAGACTTATAGGGCTTCCGTATCCGGGGGGACCGTTACTTGACAAGCTGGCAAGGGACGGAAATCCTAAGGCGCATATTTTACCTGTTGCAAAAGTTGGCAAGTATGATTTTAGTTTAAGCGGATTAAAGACTGCCGTGTTAAGGCTTACGCAAAAAGTAAAACAAGAGCATGGTATAGATTCTTTTGAACTTGAGTCTCCTCTTACAAAGGATATTTGTGCAAGTTTTCAAGAAAATGTTTCCAAGACATTGTTAAAAAAGGTGAAGAATGCACTTGATGAGCGAGGATATAAACAAGTTGTTTTGGCAGGCGGAGTTGCTGCAAATTCGGAAATAAGGGCAAAATTTTTTGCGTTAGAAAAAGACGGTTACAGGGTTAATGCTCCACTGTTGAAATATTGTACCGATAATGCAGCAATGGTGGCAGCATGTGCATATTTTAATGAAAACACATTTGATGATATTAATGTTGAAGTATTTTCACGAGTAAAATAGGGCTTGAAGTTTTTAAATACATGCTATATAATAATGAAGTAACCAACAAAATGGAGGATAAACTTATGAACAACTTTTTAACCCGACTAGGGGGGGGGGCGTTAGGTCTCAAAGGTAGTGAGAACGCGGATTTAGGTCTTGAAAATTTTAACAGCCCGTCATTGCGAGCGAACGAAGAGAGCGAAGCAATCCCGAACGCACTTAATACCCGTCAGTCCGAACTCGTTTCGGAATCTGTTAAAGCCGTGTCACAAAAACAGACCCTGATGTCTAAC
>JAFUZZ010000184.1 GCA_017476325.1 bacterium
ACCCGCCTGCGGCGTTTCAGAATGACGGGTTTTTGACGCCCAACCAAAATTTTTAAGACATAAATCCACGTCCTCACTACCTTTGAGACCTAACGCCCCCCCCCCCTAGTCGGGTGAATAAATTTTTCATAAAATACCTCCTGGTTTATTAATTACATTATAATTATAAACCATGTTTCCAAAAACTTCAACCCCTAAATTTTAGAGTCAAAATATTTTTTCCGTTCTTGTAATCGTATTTTATTTCGCTCGCCATTTGCTTAACCATAAAAATTCCAAGTCCGCCGACTTCCCGCTCTTCTATTGATAAATTTATGTCAGGATCTTCCTTTTGTAAAGGATTGTATGCAATACCGTCATCCGTAAATTCAAGTTCTATTCCGTCAAAATCCTTGCGCATAGTAACTTCTATCTTTCCTATTTGATTGTCAGGATATCCGTAAGAAAATATATTAGTAAAAATTTCTTCAGATGACAGCTCTATCTTCATTAATAATTCCGAATCAAGAGACCATTCTCTACATGACTTCGTTAACCACTCATTAAAACTCTTGTAATTATCTTTTTTTGCCGCACATTCAAATTTTTCAACACAATCAAGCATATCAGCTCCGTTATATCTAAACACCAACATCGTCATATCATCACTTTGAGGCATATTTCCTATAAAACCATGTATCTCTTCTTTGACATCACCCAAAATCCTTGACATATCCTCATGGGATATCTTATTCAAACAAGATAACAACCTTTCCTCACCGTACAAAACTTCTTTTTCATTCGTTGCCTCTGTTATACCATCCGTATACATAAATATTACATCGTTAGGCTCAAGTTGAAGTTCATGAACCTCATAGTCAAAATCATCAACCATACCCAAGACTAAATTAGTATCCATGTTATGATACTCGTATACGCCGTTATGTCTTATAAGCGGAGGATTGTGTCCGCAATTTATAAAGGTTAATTTTCCTGTTTTTAAATCAATAATGCCGATTAACATCGTGACAAAAAATCCCTGTTTATTATTGTCACAAATAGTTTGGTTAACTTTCTTTATCATCTCTTTTGGAGAATTTTCAAACTGAGATATATTGTTAACAATGTTTTTCACTGTCATCATAAATAATGCCGCAGGAACACCTTTGCCCGATACATCAGCAATTAAAAACATTAACTTGTCATCATCTGTGAAATAAAAATCGTAAAAATCACCGCCAACTTCTTTAGCCGCCTCCATTGATGCGTATATGTCAAAATCTTTTCGTTCCGGAAAAGGAGGAAAAACATTCGGCAAACTTGATTTCTGAATTTCTTTTGCAATATGTAATTCCGATAAATAATGCTCCTGTTCCCGCATTATATTCTTTATGTCTTTTGTCATTTTGTTAAAAGTTGATGCAAGCCGTTCAAATTCCTCAGGTTTTTCCACTTTGATTTCCGCATCTAAATCTCCATGTCTGATTTTATTGGCAATAAAAGTTAATTTGTGAATAGGTTTTATGATATTGTTTGTTAAAAGCAAATAAAAAATATACGATAAAATAAACGTGATAAAAATCAACATTGACATTAAAATTATCAAATGTTTAATTAAGTGGCTGACAAGTTCTATTTCCGGAACGTTAGTTATTAAAATCATTCCGTTATCAAGAATGTCCGCGTAGGATATGTATTTTTTACCGTGATAATGAAGAGTCGAAATACCGTCGGTATATTCTTTAAACCATGGAATTAAGGATAAAGATTTCCCAATCATATTTTCGCTTTTTAAGTAAGGGTCGGTTGTTGCAATAATATAATCATTGTTTAAATCCGCAAAAAGAGAAAAGCTGTTTGGTGTCGGTTTCATTGATGAAATACTTTGAATTACGGAACTTATTCTCCAATCGACAGTAGAAATTCCGACAAGCATGTCTTTGTAATAAAGTCCTGAACCTACAGTAACCATGAGGGTTTTACTCCCATGATTTTCAAAATAAGGTTTAGACCATGCCGTAGAGCGTCTTGTTCGCAATTTGGATTTTATATCTTTGTACCAAGCCTGATTTAAATAATCGTAGTCCTGACTTTCGAACGAATAGTCAATAACCATTTCTCCGCTGTCATTACGGTATGTATATATACATGAGCGCTTTTTATTTTTGTCAATAAGATATGGTTCAAACCAAATCCCGCCGCCTAATGATTTCGGATATCCGTTAAAAATATTTGTGAGCATGTATTCGGCAGCTTTTTTCTCATTGTTTGATTCAAAGTATAATTCACCAAGCAAAGCCAAATCTGTTGCATTACTCTCTAAATCAGCAATTTCCTGATTTATTTTTTCTTCAAATATTTCAATATTATAACCGCAGCTACGTCTGATTAACTGTTTATCATGAAGATAAATCAACTGCATAAAAACAGCCAAAATAAGACATGTTACCAAAAACAGCGCTACGGTTATTACGATAATTTTTGATTTAATTGTATTAAAGTTAAACATCTTCAACGATACTTAAAAGTTTATCCAAACCTGTCATTTTAAAAACGTTCATAACCTCAGGTTTAACGTGAACAATGGTCATTGAACCTTGGGTTTTCATTTGTTTTTGGAATTCAAACAGAACTCTTAGCCCAATACTTGAAATATAGTTAACATCCTCAAAATCAAGGATTAAATCTGTAATTCCGTCCAGTTCGTCCTTAACAGTCATTCCGAATTCGCCGGCATTATCAAGGTCAATTTTGCCCGCAACTTTTACCATCAATTTTGTTTCGCTGATTTTATTTACTGAAATATCCATACATACTCCCTCTTTATTGGATATTTTAACAATGAAATTTTATTGAGTCAAGTCCCTGCATGAGGACCAACAGAAACAGCCTTTTTCGAAATTTTCGACTCTCATTTTTTCTATCTTACTCGTTTTTACCATCCTATATGTATGTGTAAATCCGCGTGTTTCATAGATATCAAACGTTTTGTCTTTGGACTGTCTTGTAATTTGAACACGTTAATCAAAGAAATTATTGACAAAATGACAAACAATCCGAAAATCAAAAGATATGAATTGTTACCATAGCGTAAAACTCCGTTTTCAAGCGTTTCGGGTGTATAAACATTCATTAAAATTCCCGTTACACTACCCAAAATTCCAACACACAAAGAAAATAATGACGTCATAATACTAACGGCAGTTCCCGAAACATTTTTGTCGTTCGTATCGTGCAGTAAAGGCACCAAAAGCGGAGACAAACTTGCTGTTCCTGCAAGTAAGCATAGTAATACAGAAACTAACATCGTCGCTTTAACATCAAAATACAGCAGAATTGATATTGTTAAAAATATCAACAATGTTGAACACCCGATTATCCTCAAAAATACAACTTTTCTTGTACAAAAAATCTTACTTAAATATGCAATAACAGAACCCGCAAAAGCATACAAACCAGCCATAACAGAAAGAATTATCGCTGCGCTCTCTACAGGTATCAGACAAAAATCCTGAACAAATTTCATACCGATTACTGTTTGCAAAACGTAATACATACCATAATTCAACACAGCAAATGTGTATAAATTCAAATTCTTTTTGTTTGATAAAACAATTTTAAACGGTTCTAAATTTAACTTTATGTTTTTGTTAACCTCTTGTTTTTTTGAAAAACCAAAAATCAAAATAAAAATCAGAGAAACAATAGCCGTTACAACCCCAATCGCAAAAAGAGAATTTCTCCATCCGTAGTTCTTAACAAACATAACAAACGGAGCATTCGCAAAAATTCCGCCCAAATATCCGATTAACAGGGCTATGGAGAGCATTACCCCAAAATTCGTTGACGAAAATGTTTTTTTGATTTCTTTAATAAGACTCAAATAAATTGTGCTTGCGCCAAGTCCGACAAGTGTACGGCTGAGATATAACAGCGGAAGTGTCTTTGAAAGCGGAAATATTAATGAGCCTAAAAAGAAAAAAACAGAGCCAAATGCAATAACTCTGTTTCCTCCGTATCTGTCAACCATAATGCCGATTATCAACTGACAAACAGCATATATATACATAAAAGCGGCACCCAAGGCCGTTACATAAGGGGCTGAAATGCTTAAATCTCTCTGTAATAAATCAAAAATAGCACCCGGAACGGCAACTCTTTGGACGTTTGCAAAAAAATACAAAATTACGCCGATTGTAATTAAAATCAGTTGTTTCTTTCTCTCCATAGCTTTATTGTAAAATGGTAAAAAAATTTTTTCAATAATTATTATTTTATGCTAAAATAATAATTGTATTGGGAGCTGATACGTGAAAAAATTTTGTAAAATACTTATACTGTCATTTTTTGCAATGAATTTAGGACTGAAAGCAAACGCAGTGCAAAATTACATTAATGTGCCAACTTCCGAAGTCTTAAAAAAGGACGTTGTATTTATAAAAGAAGCAACTCTTGTCTCGCCCGGAAAAGGACGAAGTGTAACAACCACGCCAAGCGTAAATGTCGGATTGGGTTGGGGAATGGAAGCATCTTTCGGGGTTCCTGTGAGTATAAAATTTGAAGATGGTAAAACAACGGAAAAAATAAGTATTGATGCAAAAAAAGTATTTTATATCGGAAGCGATACAAACAGATTAACCATAGGCGGTGCAGTTGCACCATCAATTAACATGCCCGTTTGCCCTGACATGTACATATATTCACATGCAACAAAAGTTTTCCCTAAAACAAGAACATCTTTTTCTGTCGGCGGATATATGACGGGGGAAAATCATTTTGTAAACTCCGGCGGTGCAATTTTGGCACTGGATCAGGGTATAATCGGAAACAAAGTCAAAGGTCAGGTTGAATGGACATCAGGATACAATAACAAAAGTCATTTCGGAGTCGGTTTGAAATATAAACCAAAAGATGATTTTTCCATCGCAGCAGCGATGATAATTCCAATGAAAGAAACAGATAACATCAAATTCCAATTAACTTTTTCTAAATTCTTCTATCCTAAAACAGAAGAAAAACTATAGAGTTTAAAACTTGTATAAAAATGTAACAAATTTTTCTTATTTTAGTTTTTGTAATAAAATAAAAAAAGGAAATGAGGGTAAGTTAGTGAAGAAACCATATTATTTTATAGCCGTTGGCGGAATAGGAATGAGCGGGCTTGCAAAATATCTTTTAGAAGCAGGTGAAACCGTTCTTGGCTCTGATATTCAGAACAGTAAATATACGAAAAAACTCGAAGAAATGGGTGCAAAGATTTTTATCGGACACGATGAAAAGAACCTTCCTCAAGATGCAACCGTAGTTGTTAGCACCGCCATAAAAGAAGATAATCCCGAATTAAAAAAAGCAAAAGAATTGGGGTTAAAAATCTATCACCGTTCTGATTTACTTGCCGAAATTTCTAACGGCCAAAAAGAATGTTTTATAGGTTTTTCAGGTACTCACGGTAAAACAACGACAAGCGGTCTGGCATCTTATGTACTTTCAAAATCAAACTTACATCCGTCTTTTGTTGTCGGAGGAATTGTTCCCGAATTAAACACTAATGCACTCTCTGACGGCGAAAAATACTTTGTCGCAGAACTTGATGAAAGCGACGGGACAATTTTGAAATATACTCCGGAAATCTGCGTGGTTAACAATCTTGAAACCGATCACACAGACTTTTACACAAACGGTTTAGAATCGCTTTTAAATACTTTTGAAACTTTTTTAAACAATCTTAAACCGAATGCAAAAGTTCTTATAAATGACGACAACGCCGGAAATAAAGAACTTATGAAAAGATATAAAAATGTTATAACCTTCGGGTTAAGTGATGCAAATTATGTTGCAAAAAACATTAAATACGGAGAGTTTACAACATTTGATATTTATAAAAACGGGGAGTTTTTAACAGACTTAAAACTATGCGTTTCGGGAGAACACAATGTTTACAACTCACTTGGAGTTTTGGCCGCATTATCTGAAGCGGGAGAAGACTTGGAGAAAGTAAAACCTCATTTTGCAACTTTCACGGGAATGGGCAGACGACTCCAAAAATCCGCGCAACTTGACGACATTACCGTGTATGATGACTACGCACATCATCCGACAGAAATTAAAGCAACACTTTCAACCCTCAAGTTAATGGGTTACAAAAACATTGTCGCTGTATTTCAACCGCACAGATATTCAAGACTGCAAGCTTTATGGAATGAATTTTTACACGCCTTTGATGATGCGGACAAAGTTTATGTGACAGATATTTATGCTGCCTCAGAAAAGCCGATAGACGGCGTTAAAGCCGAAAACTTTGCTCAGGAACTTTTGACCTTTGTTCCTTGCGAACATTTGGGAGGAAAAATAGACGAGGTTGCAAGTCAACTTCTTCCGAAACTTGAAAAAGATTGTGTTATTGTCGGGCTTGGTGCCGGAACAATTACAACACTCGGAAAAGATTTGTTAAACGCTAAAAACGGAGTTGCCGTATAATGAGAGTTGAGGTTCGCAGAAATTATCCCGTCAAAAGCCTTACTGCATTTAAAATCGGAGGCAGTGCCGAAAACTTTTATTTACCAAAAACTATTGAAGAGTTGGTTTTCCTGCTTGATAGGGTGAACAATGCCCTCGTATTCGGAAGTTGGTCAAATGTATTAATATCGTCCAACGGAATAAAGGGGGATATTATTTCAACCCAAAATCTTAAAGAAATAAAAGTTGACGGAACAAAAGTCATTGCACAATGCGGAGTGAAAGGTCCCGCAATATCAAGAGATGTTGCAAATTACGGGCTTACAGGTTTTGAATTTATGTCGGGATTTCCGGGTTCTATTGGCGGAAACATTTATATGAACGCCGGCGCAAATAACCAATGTATCAGTGATAATCTTTTAAAAATACGAGTTTATGAATTAAAAAGTAAAAAAATTTTTGAAATCAAAAAAGAAGATTTGGATTTTGGATACAGAACATCGCTTTTGCAATATAAAGACTATATTGTTTTAGATGCGGAATTTGACTTGATACAAAGCGATAAAACATCAGTGTTGAAACAAATCCAACAGAACCTTGATTTTAGAGCCGCACATCAGCCGAATTTGGCAAAACCGAATGCGGGCTCCGTCTTCAAGAACCCTGAGGGAACATCCGCAGGAAAACTTTTAGACGAGGCAGGGGCAAAAGAATTTTCGGTTAATTCCGCAAGAGTTTGGGCAAATCACGCAAACTTTATAGTAAATTCCGACAAGAATGCAACTTCAAGTGATGTTTTGGAATTAATGCTAAAAATGTACAACGCCGTCTTAGAAAAACACGGAATAAAACTACACCCCGAAGTTAAGTATTTTGGGGTAAAAACACCAAGGGAGGAAGAAATATGCAACATTCTATACAACCAAAATTAGACAAGGACGCAAAAATAGCAGTACTTTGCGGAGGAATGTCCTCAGAGCGCGAAGTTTCTTTACGTTCAGGTAAAAATTGCCTCAATGCTCTTTTAAGATTAGGGTATAAAAATGCAAAACTTGTTGATTTGGATGAAAATATTTCAGAAACGCTAAAAAAAGACGGCTTTGAATATGCATACATCGCACTCCATGGTAAATACGGAGAAGATGGCTGTGTACAGGGGCTTTTGGAAATTTTAAAAATCCCTTATTCCGGCTGCGGCGTAATGGCAAACGCTATTTGTATGAACAAAGAATATACAAAAAAAGTTTTGTCAACAGACAAATCCATTCCGTTGATAAAATCCGTTTACATAAGGAAAGATGAAGATATTTACGATGCGGTTAAGGGCTTAAACTACCCGCTTATGGTTAAGCCTGTCAGCGAGGGTTCAAGCTTTGGTATGACTAAAGTTGAGGATGAGGCTCATCTTGCGGAAGCGATGGAAATTGCAAGAAAATACAATCCTGATGTATTGGTTGAAGAGTATTTAGACGGACATTTTGCGACAGTCGGCGTATTGGAAAATAACGGCGAGCCGTTTGCAACCGCAATTTTACAAATTGAACCTAAAAAAGAATGGTACGATTACGAGGCAAAATATACAAAAGGGCTTGCGGAATTTATTTTACCGGCAAGATTAAGCGAAGAAAAAACGAAACAAATTAAAGATTTGGCGGTAAAAGCCCACAAACTGACTAATTGTTCAGGAGTTTCACGGGTTGATTTTCACATTGTAGGAGATATCCCGTATATTCTTGAAATTAACACCTCTCCGGGGATGACGGATACAAGCGATCTTCCCGCACAGGCAAATGTTGACGGAATTGATTATGACCACTTAGTATTATTAATATTAAACAGCGTTGGATTAAACAAATAATGTTTGAATACGAAGAAAACAAAGAAAATAGCGGCAGTGAAGCAAATAGCGACAATCAGGAAAAATATGAAACATTCGGATACGAGGACGAAGAGGACTTAAAAATCAGTCAATCGTACGCCCAAAGAATGATTCAGAAAAAACAACTTGAACGAAAAAAGCGAAAGGGTAATATTTGGGTTTCAAGATTGCATGTCGTTTTGCGTCTTGTAATTTTAGCCGGACTTATTTTCTTTATGTATAAACTTGTAAATACGCGTTATTGGTATGTGGACAAAAACATTTTTACAACAACGAATCCAAACCTTGAAATAATTAACAATAATATTGTTCCTACGTACAAGATATTAAACGAGTTAAGGAAAATCCCCGTAACGACGGAACCGATATACAAATTTGAAACAGATAAAATTCGGCTAAACCTTAATGAACTTGAGCCAATAGAGGATATTTACATTCGCCGTTATTGGTTCCCTGCAAGATTACAAATTATTGTGAAAGAGAGAACTCCGGTAATTTCAATATACACAGGAGAATCAGAAACTCCTATAGCATTTTATACGGATGACGGGGTTTTAATCGGGGGAGATTATCTGCCTCTTCCTGAGAGCATAAAAACCCTAAAAGTTATTGCTAACGGTAGTTTTAGGGAATGGGATAAGGAGAAAATTGATGCAATAACAAACCTTGCCCGATATTTAGAACAACTTACCAACGAAAAAGTAGAAACAATAAATATTTCTAGCGAAAATGATGTTTACATAAAAATTACATCATACCTGTTGAGAGTCGGAGAATTTGACAGTTCTGTTTACGAAAGGATTTCGAGATTGGCATCAATCTTGCCTAATATCAAACTGGTAACGAAACCGATAAAATATATAGATTTGCGTTGGAAAGGCGCAGCATATATTAAGACGGAATGATAAAAAATACGGGCGGATTAATACTTCCGCCCGTTTGTTTAAAATAAGTAGCTTTAGTTACCTAGGCATAGAATTTTACGACCGTATTGCTTGCCGTTGTAGCAGTTTGTACTACCATTAGATAATGACACGTCGCATGCATAATTATCACTACCCTCCGAAGACGACCAAAAGTATCCACTAGATGGAATATCAGGATATGCTAACGGGTTTGATTGTTTTGCTATTGCTACTGCGGATAGTTCGTATCTATCAGGTAGGTGTGTCCCCTCCGGACAACTTGAGTTTGCTGCTGTCGTCCAATTACTTTCTTGTTCACTTAATTGTTCAGATACGTACACTTCTTTTTCACCGGCACTAGGACCACTTAACACATTTATCATTATTTTTGTCATTTTCTTATCTGTTCCGTCTTGTAATGTTATAGTACAAGAATCTGCGCCTGCGGCTTTACATTCTCCAAAATTTGCATATACAGGTGTAGCAGGTGTCATTTCTCCGTCAAACAATTTATGATGAGCCAAAATATACGCCCCGCAATCAAGCCCCGTACTGCATGTGTCGGACTCACCGAGTGCTTTAAGTCCGTTTGGTGTCAGGTTCATCGTAAACCTGTCTTTGCCTGCCGTGTTCGGTCCTTTCTTTCCGTTTGTGTCTATTGTCAGTGTGTCACAAATGTTGTCTGTGCATGACTCGTCGAATGTTCCGTAAGCAAATTGTGAGCCGTCCGCAAGGCACACGTTCGGAGTAAAGTTTGTATCGCCCGCATCTGCGTCACATCCTGTTGTTTTAAGATGGCTTTCGAATTTTGATTTAAAATCAGTTTCTGATAATTTAT
>JAFUZZ010000020.1 GCA_017476325.1 bacterium
GATGTATGCTTGACAGACGGCTCAAGTTACAGTTATGAATGTGATGAAACAAAATGTACGGGAATAATAATAGATACAAACGGCGATAAAAAACCAAACAGCGCAGGAAAAGACAGATATCGAATGTTGGTAACAAACAAGGGTTTAATCGCACAGGGCGAAAGTGAGTATTGCGGAACAATAGACGGCGGACTAGATTGCGGAAAATATATACTTACATATCACAAACTGTTTGACGGTCTGATAAATAATTGTACGGCATACGATAACGGACAATGTTCACAATGCGAGAACGGATACCAAAACAACGGAAACAGTTGCAAAGATATTCGTGAAAACACATGCTCCACATACAGCGGTACAACTTGTACAAAATGTACAAGCGAAAATTTACTTGTTGACGGAGAGTGTATCAGTATGACGTCATTGAAGTGTCAAGCAAGTACGGACGGAAAGACATGTAGCGAATGTACGGATGGTAATGCTTTATCAATGACAGGAACATGTATTGCCGGAAAAGTTGTTAACGGAACAACACTTTATAAATTTGGAGATTACTATGGAAAAACAATTTCAAGACGCTCTGCAGGTGATTATATTGCAGTAGGAGGTTCCACAGCGTCTGATTATTGGGGAGGGGCTTACGAAGATTGTGAGGCTCAAGGCTTGGAATTACCCGATACGAATACGCTCAAAAATATGTTAGGTTCCGCAAATAATGATAATACTCTTTATGGTAACGACGAATACTATTGGACTTCTGATAAAGTACCGGGCTGGAATTGCGGTAAATCAGAATGTGTTCACTATGCTTATAAAATTAATGAAGATGGTACGTTTAGTGAATCAGAGGCGAACGATTACGCACCATATAAGACTTTATGCGTTGAAAAAACTACTCCTTAAAATAAGGGCTGATTTTTACCACAACAGTTTTAAATATCTACTCCGGACATCATGTTAATCAGCGTATTGATAGTATTTTCCATACTTACAGCCTCGTCCGTACGTTGTTGTAAAAATCCGTTGACCTGATCAATCATTTGGATTGCAATATCAAGTTTCGGGTTAGAACCCGGTGTGTACATCCCAACGTCAATCAAATCCTTGTTTTCCCTGTGCAAGGCAAGGATTTTTCTCATCTTAGCCGCAGCGGCTTTGTGTTCGGGACTTGCGATTGCACTCATCAAACGGGAAATACTTCCTAAAACGTCAATCGCCGGATAATGGTTAGCCTCGGCTACTTTTCTTGATAAAAAAATGTGACCGTCGGTAATCCCACGCACCGTATCTACAATAGGGTCGTTGATGTCGTCACCTTCCATCAAAACGGTATAAAATGCCGTAATAGAACCTCTTGGACTGTTTCCCGCACGTTCCAATACTTTTTGCAACCATGAGAAAATTGACGGAGGGTATCCTTTCATTGTCGGAGGTTCCCCGATAGACAAACCAACTTCACGCCCCGCCATTGCACAACGAGTGATTGTATCTGTCATTAAGAAAACTTTTTTGCCTTTATCTCTAAAATATTCACACACCGCTGTTGCTGTTAACAATGCTTTTTGACGGATTAACGGAGGTTGGTCTCCTGTCGCGCATACAAGCACCGAGTGCGACATACCCTCTTCTCCCAGGGCATCTTCGACGAACTCTTTAACCTCACGACCACGTTCGCCGATTAGTGCAACTACGTTTACTTCTGAGTCGGAATTTCTCGCAATCATACCCAAAAGCGTACTTTTACCGACCCCTGAACCGGCAAACAAGCCCATACGCTGTCCGCACCCGAAAGTCAGACAAGAATCTATTGCTCGAACGCCTGTTGAAAACATTTCCGTAATGATAGGTCTTTCAAACGGACCGGGTGGCGGACCGTCTATAGGTATCCATTCCGCTTCGGAAAGAGGAAACGGCTCTCCGTTGTCCATAGGTTCTCCCATTGGAGTTATTAATCTGCCAAGCAAAAAATCTCCCGCCGGAATATAAATAGGCTTATATGTTGATGTTACCAAACTCCCTTGTCCTATTCCCGCTCCGTCAAGTAAAAGCAGCAGTTGGGCAACATCGCCTTTAAACGCAACAACTTCCGCAGGTTTTTTTTCTCCGCTGTCGGTTTCAATAAAACACAAGTCCCCGATTTTTAAACCGGGAAGTTTTACTTCTACCGTCAAACCAAGTAGTTTTGATACAGATCCTTTAAATTGATAAAGGTTAGTTTTATCAAGCGTGGAGTCTATTTTATATCTTAATCCTTGTAGTGCGTTTTGAATATCGGCATTATCCATACAATTATTTTAACACATTTTTGTAAATTATGCTACAATAATAAAAAAAGGATAAATAATTTATGAAAAGCTGGGAAGAATATTTTTTAGATTTGGCTCGTACTTGTTCAACACGCTCAAACTGTTTAAGAGCAAATGTCGGTGCTGTCATTGTCGGAGAAGATAAAAAAATCAAGGCAACAGGATATAACGGAACTCCGTCAAAGGTTGAGTCTTGTTATGAGCGTGGAGAGTGTTTCAGGATAAAAAACAACATTCCGTCAGGCACACGATATGAAACTTGCCGTTCAATCCATGCCGAACAAAATGCAATTATTCAAGCAGGGCAAGATCGTTGCCTGGGTGCAACAATGTATATTTGGGGACATAATTTTATTTGCGTCCTTTGTAAACGATTTATTGTTCAGGCAGGAATAAAAGATGTTTATCTGAAAAAAGACGAAAACTCTCCGCTTATACATGTTTCGGTTGAAGACATCCGAAGAGAACTTGAAAATCAAGAACAGTTGGTTTAAATATTTAATAAACCAACTGTTAGTTTTGTAAATTTTAACTTTTATTAAGGTAACTATATATAATTTTTCACAAAAAATGTATAAAAGCCGATAATAACGTCATTCTGAACTTGTTTCAGAATCTGATTAATACCAGACCCTGAAATAAATTCAGGGTGACATTTTTGACAGTTCTTCGTGGAAGCATGTATATAATTACCTTTATTAAAGAGTATTCACACTATTCGTCATTATGAACGTAGTGAAGAAATCCCGAACAAAATTTATCAGGGATTACTTCGTCACTTTGCTCCTCGTAATGACGGGATTTTTTATATTTAGTGTGAACACTCTCTAATTAATACAACGGATTTATAACAATTCCTGATAACAATTTCGGATAGAAATATGTAGATTTTTGAGGCATTCTTTCGCCCGCTTGTGAAATTTCTTGGATATCCTTAATTTTTGGATATGCCATTATGAACGATGCTTCTGCTTGTCCTTTGTCAATCATATCAAAGGCTTCTTGTTCCTGTTTGATATACAAAATTCCATCCTGTGCCATTTGTTCTTCATCCGTGTAGCCAAACTCTTTTGAAATTAATGCTTTGTGCAGAACAATCAAATCTAATTTTCTTAAAACTTTCGGCACTTTATATTCTTCCAAAATGCCGTCAACATTCTCTCTCAATGTCAGAAGGTAATATTTTCCCGTATAAAGTCCCATTGAAATTTGTTTTGTATTTGCAATTTCAATTTCTTTTAACAATTCTTCTTTGGAAGAAAGTTCTTTTACATCAAAATATTTTTTAATTTTATCCAAAAGGCCTTCTATTTTTCTTAAAATTATTCTGTGCGTTGGAAAAATTAACAAATCATCTTCCATGTTTGTAAAATAACTCATAACATACTTTGCCTGCTCGTTTTCGGGATGCAGGTTCCTATAGTTCATTGCGGTTTCGTATCTGTGATGACCGTCCGCAATCAAAAGTGTTTTGTCTTTCAAAACTTCAGAAATCAAATTAAGAGTTTTTTCGTCGTCGATTTTATAGACAATGTTTTGAACACCCAAATCATCTGTTACGTCAATAAAGGGTTTTTGAGCATAATCTACAGCATTTTCAATTTGCTTTTGTTTATCCGAATAAACCATAAAAATTTGAGAAAAATTTGCTTTGCAAGCAGTTGTAAGATTTAATCTGTCTTGTTTTGGTCCGCCCATTGTATATTCGTGCGGAAGAATTTTCTTTGATGAAAAATCTTCAATTTTGCATCTTGCAATGAACCCTTTTCTTGTAATTTCTTTGCCGTTTGCGGTTTTATATTTTTGTAAAAGATATAAAATCGTTGGGTTGTCTAATTTTATTAAAACCTTTTCTTCAAGCCATTGAGCAAAAGTTTTTCTTGCATTTTCATATCTGTTATCAGAGTCATTAGTATCCGTTGACCCTTTAGCAAGTATCAGTTTTACAATGTTGTAATCACTTCGTTTGTATAGTTCTTCCCTGTAATCGTCTAAAATAACATCGTAAGGCGGAGCAATTACATCCGTCATATTAACTTTTTCTTGGTTATAAACTATAGCGTTTAAGGGTTTAACATCAACCATTTTAATATCCTTTCTAATTAATTTTTAACAGACAAAAAGTTACCATTGAGAGATAAACAATCAAGCCCAAAACGTCGATTGTTGTAGCGATAACCGGACCCGATGCGATGGCGGGATCAATTCTGAATTTCTTCAATGCAAACGGAGTAAACGTTCCGATGACTGTTGCGATTGTCATATTAATCAACATTGAAACTCCTACAACTGCACCAAGGTAGAGGTTGTTTCTCCAACCCCATGTAACAATAGCGGTAAGGCATCCGAAAAATGTCCCTATTAAAAGTCCTATGGTCATTTCTCTGAGAATATGTTTTGCGGCGGAATTAAGCGTCAATTCTCCTGTTGAAAGCCCGCGGACAATCAGTGTAATACTTTGTGTTCCGATGTTACCGCCCAAACCTGCCAAAAGCGGCATAAATATGGCTGCAACCGGCAAAAGTTGCAAAGTCCCTTCAAATTTGTGACCGACATGCACCGCTATAAATTCACCGATTAGTGTAATAAAAAGCCATGGTGTCCTTGCCTGAATTGCTTTAAAAATACTTCCGGTAAGGATTTCATCCTCATCGACATTTCCTGTTGCGATACCTGAAGATGTATAGATTTCTTCTGTGGTTTCTTCTTCAACGATATCCTGAACATCGTCCCACGTGATAATCCCTTTTAACCTGTTATACAAATCAACAACAGGCAGTGCGTTATATTGATACTTCATGAAAACATCTGCGATATAGTCTTGATAATCGTCAATATGGAGTTTGACAATGTCTGTAATCATTATGTTTTCAATGGTTTGATTAATTGGTGAAGTTAACAAATTTCTGAGAGAAACGACGCCTAAAAGGTGTTGTTGTTTGTCAACAACGTAAATATAGTAAAGTTCCATATTATCTTCTTGGGCTTGGACTCTGATTGAGGACAGAACTTCTTTGACAGTCATATCGTCGTTAACTGTCATCATTTTAGGGGTCATTAAACCGCCGGCGGTTTCTTCGTTATAGGTTAAGAGTTCGCGAACTTCTTCCGAGAATTTGTGAGGCAATTTATCCAAGTAGGTTTCGGATTCGTTGTCCTCCATATCGCCCAAAACGTCGGCAGCGGAGTCGTGAGGCAGCTTTGAGATTATTCGTGATGCGGTTTCTTCGTCGATATCTCCCAAGAGTTCGACTTGAAGCTGCGGAGACAAATATTCAAGCATCTCTGCGGCTTTGTCCTCGTCGATGTTTTTGAAGCAGACAATGCGTTCTTCGGGTTTAATATTTTCAAAAATTTCGGCAAGGTCGGCTGAATGATAATCGTCCAAAACTTCTTGAAGTTGAGAGACGTTATCATCGTCGATAATTTCGCGTATACGTTCGATAGTGTTTTCTACGTTAAGCATGCTCAATCCTAACTTCTGCCGAAAATCATTATACTACGAAAAAAAATGATTGTATATTAACGGAGTACTTTCGGATAAACCTTCATAGTTTCCAACCTGACAGATATTAGTCTTCTTCCTCAACCCAGCGTTTTGTATCAAAATATATATCTTTGATATTCATCTTCAAGCCTTTTAAATACGGTTCAAGTTTTTTTAAAATCTGAGCCTTTCTTAATAAAAGTTCCTGTGCAATTGCTGAGTTTTGACACGTGACAACAAGCGTGCTCAGTCTTTGGGAATAGGGTCTTGATTTTTTGGCAAACTTTTTCCCTACCGCATTTTCCCACATGGAAAAAAGAGTCTTTCGCTTTATTGCCTTTTTCATCTCGGGCGAGTTTTTAAAACTTTCCAATATAGACCCTATATCAATAAAATCAGTATATATTGACTTTTTTATCAAAATTTAAGTCCTCTTTTTTTCTTATGTTATAATTATTATACACCATGGAAAAAATTTTTGAAAATTTAGTTAAAGACGCTAAACATATTTTAATTATATCGCATGTAAATCCTGACGGAGATACGCTCGGAAGCATGTGCGCAATGTATAGTGCAATTTTGACACAATATAAAAAGAAATCCGAAATGCTTGTTCCATCGGCAATACCTGGGATTTATAACTTCCTGCCGAATATCGAAAAAGTAAAAATACTTTCGGAATTTGATAAATCAAGAGAATATGATTTGGTTATAACAGTTGATGTTGCGGCTCTTGACAGAATTTTAGAGGCTCAAATCCTTTTCGATAAAGCTAAACATACCGTTAATTTTGACCATCACCAAACAAATATTAATTTTGGCGAAGTTAATTTTGTGGAACCTCATGCTTGCTCTTGCGGAGAGGTCGTTTTTAAGATATTTGAAAAATTAGGCTGGCAAATAAATAAAGATACGGCAGACGCGCTATATACCGCAATTTTAACCGACACGGGCGGTTTTAGGTTTGAAAATACAAACCCGGCATCGCTTGAAATAGCATCAAAACTCGTTGCAATAGGTGTTGTACCGAAAGAAATTTACAACAACTGTTATGAATCAAAAACAAAGTCCGTTGTAATGTTTCAAAATTACGCCGTTGCAAATGCCCACTTTAGCGAAGATGAGAAAATCGCTTATTCCGTAATTTTAAGAAAAGATATCGAAAAATTTGGAGTTAAAGACAGTGCTACCGATGGGATTGCCGAAACATTGCGTTCAATAATTTCAACGCAAATTTCTTTTGTGATAAAAGAAATTGATTCAAAAACCTGCAAGGTATCAATGCGCAGCAAAAAAGAGGATGTATCAAAGATATGCGAAGTATTTGGCGGAGGCGGGCATAAATACGCGGCAGGGTGCACGATAAAATTGCCGATAAAAGAGGCTGTAAAGAAATTATTACAAGAAATTAATCATGAGAAAAATTAAAAAATTCGTAATAAAAATTCTTAGGTTTATAAAATTAGTCATAGACAAAGATTATTTTGGCATGGCGGCGGAAATGGGTTTTTGGCTTATGCTCGGGATTTTTCCGATGATGTTATTTTTGACTATATTTTTTGCATGGTTTGGAAAAAGCAGTTTTATGAATGCTATTTTAATCGGAATGTCAAAAGTTGTTCCTGCTGATTCTATGATGTTAATCCATAAAGTTATAAGTGAAGCAACATTATTCAGTAACGGCAGGATAATAGCTATAATTGGGCTTTGCGTAATTTTATTTTTATCAACAAATGCGGTTGCGTGTATTATGAAAGGATTAAATGTTGCATATAATGCGGAGGAAACCCGTTCCTTTTTATATACAAGATTATTATCGCTTGCTGTTGTGTTTGTAAACACATTTATGTTGTTTTTGAGCATAAATATGATATTGTTCGGAAAATTCATATTGCAAATGCTGGTAATGTACGCGGGCATGTCCCATTCTATGTATATAACATTGTTAGCGGGACGATGGGTAGCGGCATTTTTTGCATTGTACGCAATGGCATTAATAAATTATTACATTTTGCCTGATTTTAAAGGAAATGAGAAATTGAAGCGGGCATGTACATTTCCGGGAACATTTTTCTTTTGTACCTTTTGGTTGTTGGGTTCATGGGGATTTTCGGTATATATAAACCATTTGCAAACGTATAACAGAGTATACGGAACTATTGGTGCATTTGCGATGTTAATGGTGTGGCTGTATTACACGTCAATACTGTTAATAATCGGGGGTGAAATAAACGGACGTTTGTATGACAGATTAGAGAGTCGAAATAGCGAAAATCAATAGGAAAAAAGTTGTCTCTGTTTAATTATTAAAAAATCGCTATGCAGAACGATTAATAAATGAATTTATACCCCGGATGGTCACGGAATATTTGCAACAGTCTTATGTCTGTTTATTTTGTAATCTATATGTTTTAGGGTCTATAGGGTTTGACCATTTTTAAAATCGCTTTTAACAATACCTGATAATAAAGTTGATATAAAAGGAATTATCGTATAATACACGCCGCCCATAACAAAAACCGTTTTCATTGCCCTTATACCCTGTGCATATTTTTCAGGATTATTTAATCCTTTATTAAGGTCTAAAAAATATTTTATAAATTTTTCCGTTGGTTTGTCTGAAACCCTATTAAGCCCCATTGACGCTAAGATGCTTAATCCTGTTGAAAAAATTGAGTTGTTTATCAATGTCCTCTTATTTGTATCAGGAATTTTGTCACTTTTTTTTACTCTGTTTACAAAAGAGGCTGTTAATAAAATATCAGTCGCTACAGCGATATTTTGAACCAAATTTGTTTTTGAAAATTTATCGGCAAAATTTTGCATTAATTTTGTATTCATTAATCCGCTAATTCCTCTTGCAATGAGATTTTTGTTTTTGCCGGCAAAACTGATTGTGTTATCTTTTTTATCAAAACTTTTTGCAACCAAAGGTAATATCGCACAAGTCATTGCCGATTTTGGAAAAGCACATACTAACCCGACTGCGGTTTTAAAAAACTGAGTCGCAAACAAATATTTATCAGATTTTAGTAAATCTTTCGCATCGTTTCCCAAGTTTTTAATTGTTTCGGGTGTCAGAAATTTTTGCGGAGATTTATCTATGGTTTTAACAGCCTTTTCAATGGGTTTTGAAACAGCATAAGAAAGCCCCAAACCAATAGCGGAAGATGTTAAAGATTTTGCAACGGCAAATTTTTTATCATCTTTATCAGTTTTTGGTGTTGCCAAAATTACTGCGGGACGAACTATTGCCGAAAGTCCGAATGTAGTTGCAGAAGCAAATAATGCCGGATTATCCGCCGCAAATTTAACCGTTTTTAATACGGATTTGCTTTTGAAAAATTTGTCTATCCCTGAAACTTTTGCCATACCACTATTATTATACAACAAAATATTTGCGCAAAATTTTCAAAAAGAGGAAAACCCCGAGGAACCGTAATAATATGAAATACCAAGAAAAACTTGTTATTTCAAAAAATATCAGTCCCCTTGCGGGGGGGGTTGTAATCTTTTCATTTTTGTAGTAATTTCAAGTTGTGATATTACAAAAAAGGAGAGTCACCAATGAGTGAAAGAAAATTAGTAGGAACAAACGAAATGTTCCAAAAAGCATTAGCCGGCGGATACGCTATCGGTGCTTACAACGTTAACAACATGGAAATTTTGCAAGGTATTGCTGAAGCTGCCGAAGAAACTCGTTCTCCAATTATTTTACAAGTTTCTGCGGGTGCAAGAAAATATGCAAACCAAACATATTTAATCAAACTTGTTGAGGCTGCTTTGGCTACAACAACAGTGCCTATTGCGCTTCACTTAGATCACGGTGCTGATTTTGAAATTTGTAAAGCATGTATCGACGGCGGATTTTCATCTGTTATGATTGACGGTTCAAGATTTCCGTTCGAAGAAAATGTTGCTGTAACAAAGAAAGTTGTTGAATACGCTCATGAAAGAGGAGTTTCTGTTGAGGCTGAACTTGGCAAACTTGCGGGTGTTGAAGACGATGTTAATGTTGATGCAAAAGATGCTAAATATACAAATGTTAAAGAAGCGGTTGAATTTGTTAAACAAACAGGATGTGATTCATTGGCTATTGCAATCGGAACATCTCATGGTGCTTATAAATTCAAAGGCGAAGCAAAACTGGACTTTGAAAGACTTAAAGAAATTAAAGACGCATTGAAAGAAGCAGGTTTCGGTGATTATCCTATCGTTCTCCACGGTTCATCATCAGTACCAAAAGAATTTGTTGAAAAATGTAATAAATTCGGTGGTAACTTACCTGATGCACAAGGTGTTCCTGAAGATATGTTGAATTACGCCTCTAAACACGGTGTTGCTAAAATCAATATTGATACTGATTTGAGATTAGCTATGACATCTACAATCAGAGAATTCTTTATTGAACATCCTGAAAAATTTGACCCGCGTGAATATATGGGACCTGGCAGAACAGCCGTTAAAGAAATGGTTATGCATAAAATGAGAGATGTATTAGGAACAGCAGGTCACGCTGACGACTAATTCAATTTGTGTATTAATTTTTAAAATAAAAAGAGAATGACTAAAAGTTGTTCTCTTTTTGTTATTTTTTATATTTAAAGGGTTGAAGTTTTTAGAAACATGTTATATAATAATGGAGTAACCAACAAAATGGAGGATAAACTTATGAACAACTTTTTAACCCTCCCTTATTTTATTACTCAGAAAGCTGAGCAAGTTTTATCAACGCTGTATCCTGAATTTTTGTAATCTTAGGATACGGAATGAAAATCTCTTTGAATTTTTCTATCGCCGAAGAATCACTCATGCCGGAAATGTAATCACAAACAATTCTTTTTGCCTTTGTTTCGTCATATTCTTTGGAAACTTCTTTCAAATAATATTCAAACAATTCTCGAATAATATTACTTGCTTTACGCTCTTCTTTTTTAGCCGGAGAATTCATGTCCATATAAATATTGTTAAACATCCATTCTCGAAGTTTTGTCGTATATCCCCACGCCTCTTCGCTCATTGAAACCTGATTTTTTCCAACCGAATTTGAAACAATTTCCTCAATCATTTTTGTTAAACGTTTTTTCTTAATCGAAAAATCGCCCTCAACGGATGAAAAATAATCCCGACAGTCTTTTGGCAAATCATCTTCCGTAATTATGCCCGCCAAAATCGAATCATCAATATCATGGTTAATATACGCTATTTTATCCGCTAACTGAACAGTTTGTGCCTCCAGCGTATGCGGCTGATATCCCCAGGAATGAGTCAAAATTCCGTCAATAGTTTCCCGGCAAAGATTTAATTTTTCGATAATCTCCGCAACCCTCACACTTTGGATATTATGTTGAAACCCTCCCGGCATAAGTTCATCCAAAACTCTTTCTCCGCAATGCCCGAAAGGAGTATGACCCAAATCATGTCCCAAAGATATTGCTTCTGTCAAATCTTCGTTCAAATCCAATGCCCTTGCAATAGTTCTTGCAATTTGAGAAACTTCTAAAGTATGGGTTAAGCGTGTTCTGAAGTGATCATCAAACGGAGATAAAAAAACTTGCGTCTTGTGTTTAAGACGTCGAAATGCTTTTGAGTGAATAATCCTGTCCCTGTCACGTTGAAAATCCGTTCTCAGGTTACATTTTTCTTCAGGGATAATTCTGCCTTTTGAATTTATACATTTGAACGCAAACTCACTTAAATACTTCGTTTCACGTTCTTCGAGTTTTTCTCTTATTGTTTTTAATTCGACCTTCATAAAATAATCATACACCAAATATTATTATGTCAACACAATGAAAACATTCTTAGCAACAGTAAAATTCAACAAAAGTTTTTATAAAACGTTCTACCAGTTTTGTTATATTGTCCTCGCTGATTTGAGACAAATCAATTTCATAATTTTCGTTTTCGGGGCTGTCCAAACCTTTATTCACAATATTTACATGTATTCTTGAAAATCCGTTGTAATTTATTTGAAGTTCACTTTCGTTTTCACCTTTTGAAAGAATAAATTTGCTCGTTGTTTCCCCGATTATATGGTTAACCTCAACTTCAAAATACTTATCTTCATACTGTTTTTGTAATTGGAAAAACGTCGGCGTAATCACGTTTTTGAGTTTTTTAGTGTACGCTGCTTTAAAAATCTTGAAATTTCTCGGCGTGCCGAGGTTTTGTTTGAACCAATTTTGCCAAGATTCGTCCTCAACCTTAATTTCATCGGACGGTACATCATTAACAATCAAAAATTTGGCATCAGATAAATTTGCTTTTGGCAATGCTGATAAAAGCGCTGTTTCAATATTGCTGAATCGCTTGTCATTTATGCTTGCGGCAACCGCAACGACAGACTCTTTATTTGCAATATTAGCTTTAATTTTGCCAAATACATTCTTTACCATATCCAAAGGAGTGTTTGGCAAAAGAATATAGATTTTTTCGTTCAAACCCTGAAAGATAACGTCGGAACTTCTCAAAAATGCTTTTGTAACGTCGGCGATTTCTTTATAATCGTAGACGGCTTTTCCGTCTTCGGATGCTCCAATCAGTAATATTGAACTTTCTTTATCCGACAATTCCAAATATTTTAATTCATGGTTGAATAATTTTTCTCTGTATTTTGAAAGATAAAATCCTGTGTTTTTGTCTAAAATACCAATCTCTGTTAAAAAAGATTTTGTTCTTGTTAAATCACGAACAATAGTTGCTTGTTTAAGCGCCCACATCAATTTTACAAGTGTCGCTCCCTTTTCGGAATCTCTAAGCATAAAATCAGTAATATTTTCACTGTATGCAGTCAAGATAAATTCTTTGTTAAAAGAGTCTAAAACCAATATAATTGACGTTGCGAAGAGTTTTCTTTCGTTTCTGATATACCTTATTAGTTTTATACATTCCGCCTGCTTTTCTTTATCTTCATTACAATAAATCATAATGACATCAGGCTGTCCGAAATTTTCTTTAACCGCCGTTTCATAAGTGATAGATTCAAAAGAGTCCATTTCCCGTAACGGTACTAATCTGAGACTCATTATCTCTTCTATGTTTTCATCATCGGATATTAAAATAATATTACTTTGTTTTGTCATTTAACTATACCTGTATATGTTTCTTTATTGACCAAATACTGCCGCAAGCACCGAACAGAGTTCCGCAAATAAACATTGCGCTGACAACCAAGGCTCCCGCAAATACAGGTGCCGGTATCATAAAAAATTGATGTACGTTGTTGAGCATTTTTTGGACAACGTTAAGCGGAACAATCGCGATAAAAGCACCCGTAAACCCATAAAAAGCCCCCTGTAAAACGAGCGGGGTCTTTATGTACCAGTTGTTAACCCCCATTAACCGCATAATTTCAATTTCTTCTTTTTTAGACTGAATTACAAGTTGAATTGTATTGTTAATGATTGCGATTGTAAAGCCCGCAATGCTGACAATAATTATAACAGCAGTTGTATTGACAACATGGTTTATAAGCTGCATTTTCTTTGCAAGTTCCTGAGAATAACTGATATCAGACACGCCATCAATGGTTTTGATTTTTGTGAACACATCATTTATATATTCCGGTTTATCAACCTTGACGTGCAATGTATCAGGCAGAGGGTTTTCCATATCAGGAATATCTATTTGTCGTTTCAAATCGTTCCAAGATTTTTCTTTTGTAATAACCTTTACTCTTTGGACGTGTTCAAAATTACCAATTTCTTTGGATTTTGCCTGAGGGTTAACGTTAGGCTTCAGATAAACAGAAATTTCAAGTACGTTGCCTAATCCTTCAACAACAGATGAGAATGAAATTGTTGTCCTGATTAAAACCCCAAAAATTGTTAAAATTATTGCCATTGTCGTTATTATGAAAATATTAACAATGCCGGTATTTTTAATCGCGTTAACCGTTTCCATACAAATTCTGTAGCAAATTCTTAAATCCGTAAGCCAGTCTTTAGGAATATGCTGCTTAACTGTTTTTTTAATTTTTTGCTTATTGCTGATCATACGTACCTGCCTGAATATCGCTGACAATTTCACCATTGTCAAGCGTAATTACTCTTTTTCTAAAATAGTTAACCAAATTAACGTCATGTGTTGATACAATTACAGTAATGCCTCTTTGATTAATTTGTTCCAAAATTTGCATAACTTCCATAGAGTTTTTAGGGTCAAGGTTTCCTGTAGGTTCGTCCGCAATTAAAAGCGGAGGACCGTTTACTATTGCCCTTGCAATGCTGACTCTTTGCTGTTCGCCGCCGGATAGTTCTGACGGTTTTGCTTTTAATCTGTCGGAAAGTCCTACAATCTTCAATGCACCTATAACCCTTGCGTTAATTTCTTTCGAACTTATACCGAGAGTTCTTATTACATAAGCCACGTTGTCATAAACTGTTTGGTTAGGCAGTAACTTATAGTCCTGAAAAACAATCCCCATGCATGCTCTGAGGTTTGGAACTTTTTCCGGCGGAAGTTTTGGAATATTTATTCCGCCGATCATAACCGTTCCGGATGAGGGAACCTCCTCTTTATAAAGCATTTTTATAAGAGTTGATTTTCCCGCTCCGGATGCGCCGATGAGAAAAACAAACTCTCCTGATAAAATATCAAGGTTGATATTTTTGAGCGCATAATTATTTTGGTATTTTTTCGTTACTGCACGTAATTGAATCATTATAAGTTTTCCATTTTTTCCGCTATACGTTCGGCAATTTTTTCAGCAGTTAGTCCGTAGAACTCAAGCAAGGATTTTGCGGTACCGCTTTGACCGAACACATCGTTTGTACCTATTCTCAAAACTTTTGTAGGTGAGTTTTCGCTTAAAACTTCACATACGGCACTGCCCAAACCACCAATAATTGAGTGGTTTTCAACAGTAACATATAGTTTTGTAGAATCAGCATCTTTTAAAATTATATCATTATTTAACGGTTTTACAACCGGCATATTAATAACTTTAGCGTCAATTCCTTTATTTGCAAGAATTTCAGCGGCATCAAGAACTTCAACAAGAGTTTCACCGTTAGTAATTATAGTAACGTCTTTGCCCTCTCTCATAACTTGACCGTTTACCGCCAATTTGTAATCTTCCCCAAAAACATCAGGTACATTTGAACGAGCAACTCTGATATAAACAGGGCCGTCAATTTGAGCCGCATATTTAACAGCCTCTTCGCATTCTTTGCAATCAGCAGGAACGATTACTGTCATGTTTGGCAACCCACGCATAAGAGAAACATCTTCCAATGCATGATGACTTGCGCCGTCCTCTCCGACAGTAATTCCGCCATGCGTTCCGACCACTTTAACATTAAGGTTGCCGTAGCAAACGCCGTTTCTGATTTGGTCATAAGTTCTTCCTGTTGCAAATACCGCGAAAGTTGAGGCAAACGGAATTTTACCCTGACTTGCAAGACCTGCCGCGGTTGCAATCATATCTTGTTCCGCAATACCCATATCAAAAAATCTTTCGGGATATTCTTTTTGGAAAGTAATTGACATTGTTGACTTTGCAACATCTGCGTCCAAGACAACGACATTTTCGTTTTCTTTTCCAACTTTAACAAGTGCGTTTCCGTATGCTGCTCTGATTGATTTATTATTATTTCTGTCTATCATTATTGTAACTCCTCTAGCGCTTTCTTACATTCATCATCATTAGGACTCTTACCATGCCAGCCGCATTGATTTTCCATAAAACTTACACCTTTACCTTTTACGGTTTTAGCGATAATAGCGGTCGGTTTGTCTGATTTTTTAGACTCCGTAAGAGCGTTGTAAATTTCTTCAACATTGTGACCGTCGATTTTAACAACATTCCAATTAAACGCCTCCAATTTTTTATCCAAAGGTTCCAAATCTTTGATTGTATCAACGGAACCGTCGATTTGTAAATTGTTTCTGTCAATGATAACGGTTAAATTATTAAGTTTTCTGTGAGGTGCGTGCATAAAAGCTTCCCAACAGCTTCCCTCTTGAAGTTCCCCGTCCCCTGTCAAAACAAAGACATGTGCAGGATTTTTATCAAGTTTAAGTGCCATCGCAATACCGCAAGCCATTGAAACACCTTGACCCAAAGAACCTGTCGGAACTTCAACGCCCGGAATATGGTTGTTCGGATGTCCCTGTAACAATCTGTTAATTTGTCTGAATCCTTGCAATTCTTCTTCAGGGAAATATCCGCGTTTAGCAAGAACGGAGTAATATCCCGGAGAAGCATGCCCTTTTGACAAAACAAATCTGTCGCGGTTTTTGAAGTTTTCTGACTTGTCCCATTTTGGATCATTAACCATAACTTTTTCATAAAGCACGGTCATAATATCAAGCCCCGAAAGACTTCCGCCGGGATGACCGGATTTTGCATTGTGGATTGTTTTAACAACATTGCAACGATTGTACCTACAAATCTCTTTTAAAGTTTCTAACTCTTGTTTTTCCATATAACACTCCTATTTTATTTTCAAAACATCTTCTTTTATAACATTAAGAACGAAATTAGGCAAAGTCGGGAAAATCCGCTTTAACCGTTTAGGTTCTTTAATGGTTCTGTAAAGCCATTCCAAACCGTATTTTTGATAAAATTCGGGCGCGCGCTTAACATTTCCCGACCACACATCGAAACTTCCGCCAACACCAATCATGACAGAGTCAGGCAAATCTTTCAATGCGTTTTGAATAAAATATTCTTGACGAGGAGAACCTAACGCAACAAGTACAAATTTAGGCATAGCTTTTTTCATTTCTTTAATCACGCGTTCTTCGTCACTAAAATAACCGTTGTGGAAATAAACTGTTTTTAGGTTTGGAATTTGCTTTTGTAAAGCATTTACAGCACCGTACACAACGTGAGGTTTAGCGCCGATGAGAGCAACGGGAATTTTTTGCTGTGCGCATTTTTCAAGCATTTTGTATGAAAACTCAATACCCGCAATTCTTTTAGCATCAATATTTTTCAGTTTAAGCCCGATTTTTATTCCGACGCCGTCAGGAATTACCAAATCCGCATTTTGAATTACTTGTTTAAAATAAATTTTTTTCTTGGCGGATTGAATCATTTCGGGATTAATCGTAACAATTTGACCGCCTTTGCCGGACTTGATAAGTTCCAGAGCGTAATCAAGCGCTTCGTACATAGAAAAATTGTTTATATTAAATCCTAAAAGATTAACTGTTTTGGAATTATTTACATTTGCCATGATTTGATTATAGCATAAACATATAAAAACGAGATAATAAAAATAAATTTTATTATCTCGTTTTACTATTATCAATCACATTTAGTTTTACCATTCCAAGAAAGATTATTACATTTTAGATAATACTCTTTCTCCCTCGCCCTTTGGGATGCAAAGGGAACCACAGAGCGGGACGCGATGTGTGTGACCCTGCATGCGGAGGCGTAGCCGTAGAAGAGGGTAGGGGTGAGGGCTACTTTTTGCATCCAATGCGGAATTGGAATTGAGTCCGCTACGTTCGCACTCATCCTCTATACATGTCATTATAAACCATGTCTCAAAAAATTTCAACCCCATGATGGGGACCAACAGAAACAGCCTTTTTCGAATTTTTCGACTCACGTTTTTCCCAACTTACTCGATTTATTCACTCGAAAAATTCGGGCTGTGTGTGCAACCATATTAGACTACTTTTGTCTATCATGTATTTGAACTTGCACACCCCATGATGGGGACCAACAGAAACAGCCTTTTTCGAATTTTTCGACTCACGTTTTTTCCAACTTACTCGATTTATTCACTCGAAAAATTCGGGCTGTGTGTGC
>JAFUZZ010000185.1 GCA_017476325.1 bacterium
AGTATCAGAACTTAGAACGCTTCAATCAACCTGTTCGACTAACGGACTCGGATGTGACGGTTTCTTTTGGTCTTCGGAGTTAGGTGAAAACTATGAGCGTGACGCATTGCTCGTGGATTTCTACGATGTCGACGGCGACTACTCTGCCGCTCGAGACGGCGGCAACGGCCATTACAATGCCGTTTGTGTAGGTAATTGAGCACTCTGCAGAGGACAATATGCGGCATATCGGACTATAGGTTTCCCCCCCCCGGACGGAGTCAAGCCGAGAGCCTGTTAGTGCAAGCGTTTACACAAACAAAAACAATTTTTCAATAGAGGGTGACTAATCTATAAACTTAAAGAATTAGTCACCCTTTTACTAAATTATAAATTAGTCTTATTGAAAATTTTAATTTATTTCGTATGATAATTTAAAAGAGGATTATTTTTATGGAAAATACAAAATTTCAAGGACTTGATATTAACGGAAACGAAAAAGAATATTCACTAAATGATTTTAAAAACAAAACTGTCGTTCTTTATTTTTATCCAAAAGACAATACATCAGGATGCACTCAGGAGGCTTGTGATTTTCGCGACAACTTAAATCGTATTACAAAATATGCAACTGTAATTGGAGTAAGTCCTGATTCGATTAAAAGTCATAAATCTTTTAAAGAAAAACAATCGTTAAATTTTATTCTTCTTTCGGATTCTGAACATCTCCTCGCTCAAAAATTTGAGGTTTGGAAAGAAAAATCTATGTACGGAAGAAAATATATGGGCATTGAACGCTCAACTTTTGTAATCAAAAACGGCAAAATCGTTAAAGAATGGCGCAAGGTTAAAGTTAAAGGTCATGTTGATGCTGTAATTGAATATCTGAATTCTTAAAAATACTTTATTTCTGTGATAAAATAATATTAATGATAAAGAAATTTAATATATTCGCGATAATTTTTTTGATAATCTATTCAATCTATTACTTCGGAGTTCCTGCGGTAATAAATCTTGATGCTCAAAAATCAAATATACAAAAAATCGTTAAAGATAAATCGGGAATTGAAATAGATTATAAAAATCCGCTTTTGAAAATGGGACTCACTCCATCTGTTATTTTGAGCGCTGATGAATTCTCCGCCGCCCAAAATCTAATTGCTAAAGATGTTAAAATCCAAATTAATCTTCTCCCTCTAATTTTTAAAACCCTCGATATTAAAAAATTTACTTGCGAAAATATTAAAACAAATCTTCTTCTTGATGAAAACGGAAACCTGTTTATCGGCAATTATCAACTTAAACCAATAAAACAAAAGTTTAATACAAAACTTTCAAATATCAGGCTTTATGATTACAACATAAATTTTGATGATAAATTGAATAAAAAACAAATTTCACTGGACGGTAAACACTTTGAAATTAAAGAAAATGAAAGTTTCTATCTCTCAACACTCGGAAATATTAAAATTAACAATAAAATCTCTTTGATAAACTTGGATTTAAAAAATCATAATAAAAATGATTTTAATAACATTACAATTCAAGGTCGTTTGACAGATTTGGATTTATCGGAACTTGCACCATACTTGTCGAAACTTAGCAATAACCTTGTAGAAAATCTTTCGGGAATCATTAATATTCAGGCAGAATCAAATAAAAACGATATTTATGCAACCGTTAGCAGCACTAATTTTTCACTTAAACTTAAAGATGTTGAAAAGCCGTTCTCGTTCAAAAACAAAGCTCTTATAAAAACAAATCTTAATGTTTCAAATAATACTCTTTCTATTGAACAACTTAACGTTAAATCAAAAGATTTAAACGCGGATTTTTGGGGAAAAATCGAAAACATAACATCTAAAATGCCAAATTATGATTTGAACCTTAAACTCACCGATACAAAATCCGAAAATATTTTAGGTATGATACCTTATATGACATTTCCTACGGTTGACTTAAATCTGAAGAAAATGCGTGATTACGGACTATACGGACTTATAAACGGACAAATTAATATAAAGGGAAATGATGATAAACCGGATTTGACAGGCAGCTTTATCGCAACAAACGTCTATGTTCAAAGACCGTTGAATATTCCAAAAGCCACGATAAGACTTGATTTTAAAGACAAAAAATGTTACTTTGATGCTTTTGCGCCCGCATCAAAAACTCAAAATGTAACTGTTGTAGGAAATGTTGAACTTTATAATGAACGTATAGCGGAAATTGATATTCAATCTACTCCGGCAGTAGATTTAAAAATTGCGCAACTTATTCTTAATCCTTTACACGAAATCTTAAACTTTGAAATCGGCCCCGTTCCGATTATGGATATCAAAGGAGTTGGAAATATTGATTTGAAAGTCAAAGGAAATAAACAATATCCGCATCTTTTCGGCGCCTTTAGATTTAAAAACGGTACCGTAAGTTTTAACGATGTTAATGCAGTAATCAAAAACGCATCAGGCAAACTCCTTTTCCAAGATGAAAATATGTACTTTGTAAGTAATTATGCAACTTTGAACAATACTCCGATTAAAGTTGAGGGAAACTGTTCGACACAAGGGGTTTTAAACTTTGATGTAACTTCAAAAGGTCAAAGTTTAAATGAAGCAATAAAAATATTAAATACTTCTCCAATGCTTGCTTATATGAATAAATTTACTAAATATATTCAAGCCGCATCAGGAAAAATTAACCTTGCCGTTAATCTTAAAGGTCAGATGAAACATATTGAAGAGTTTGAACTCGGCAAAAATGTCATTGCCTCGGGAGAAGTTAAATTATTAAATAACAACGTTATGGTTGGAAATTCAATATTTTTATTAAAAAATATCTCCGGTAATATAGGTTTTAACAATGACGATGTTAATTTTAACTTTAGTCCTTTAATCGGCGGACAAAGAATTCAACTTGCAGGAAAAATAAAAAATAATAAAATATATTCAAAAAATAAAATTCATAACATTAAATTTTATGTTAAAGACTCCGAAATTTTTGTTAAGAGCGGAGAAATATCACTTGACGGCGACAGAATTATTTTAAACGGAATTGAAAGCGAAATTGATTCAAAACCAACAATAATCAGCGGTGATATAAGAAATATTTTTGATAATCCAAAGTTGGATATTTTTCTTTCATCATCTCCTGCGCAGGAATTTATGGATAAATACATAAATAAGCAAATGATTTATCCTATAATCTTAAAAGGGCAGATGAGTTATTATGCAAGAATAAACGGAACTCTTGACGCTTTGAGAATAAACGGAACCATAAATATGGAAAAAGGTTCCAGCATATATCATAAAGGTGCTATTATTGACGCAACGGAAAATCCGCTAAAACTCAATTTTGATTTAATCTTATCGAATTCCATGTTAAAAGTTAAAAATTTCCGTTATAACAAATTGGACGAAAATTTTAAGTCAATCCCTCTGCTCTCGGCAAACGGAAACATAAAATTCATCGGTCAAAACCGCAGTTTTGATAACTTTAGTATAAAAACATATAACCCTTCGGATGCAAGAATTTTCAATATAATATTCAAAAAACCGATTATAAAAGAGGGTAAATTTACATCTAATTTGACACTAAACGGTGACATGTATTCTCCAAAGGCGTTTGGAACCTTCAATATTTTTGGAGTAAACGCGCCGTTCTTAGATACAACCGTTAAAGATATAAACATTGTTTTTAAACACGAAACGGCAGATATTTCAATGAAAGGCGAGATTTTATCAAATGAAATTTCATTGAAAGCAAATATTAAAAATTCTCTTAATCCGCCTTATGTTGTTAACAGTGCTGATTTATATTTGGGCAATTTCAATATAAATACATTTTTAAAACACTTAAACCGATTGAGTATCGAAGATGTTGATAAAAAGTCGGAAAGTGACTCAAACACTAATTTTGACATACGAGATTTGGTAATCAAAGAACTAAATATAAAAGCAAAAAGCGTTTATGTAAGAAATTTGTTTGCGACAAATTTTGATGCCGTAATATCTTTGGTTAACGGTGTTTTTAATCTTGAAAAATTAAATTTTGTAACCGCTGAGGGTATAATAAACGGACAAATGGTTTATAACTTTATGAATTCAAATATGTCGTTATCGCTTTTATTGGATAAAATTAATGCAAATACCATTTTTGAGGCATTATTTGATGTACATGACCAATTCTATGGAGATTTAAGCGGGGAGGCAAACTTATCTTGTGTGGGAAAATCTCACGGTGATTGTATGAAAACACTATCAGGCGATTGTAAATTTAGTGTTTTAGACGGTCGAATGCCTAAATTGGGTTCTTTAGAATATCTTTTAAAATCTTCAAATACTTTTAAAAGCGGAATTACAGGTTTAACAATTAACAATATAATAGAGTTGTTAACGCCTTTAAAAACAGGTGATTTTGAGAGTATAAAAGGCAGGTTTGCTATTAAAGACGGGGTTACGAAGGATATTAACATTGCCTCAAAGGGTAAAGATTTGAGTATATTTGTGTCAGGGAGTTATGATTTTTCAACATCCGATACAAGTATGGAAGTGTACGGCAGATTGGCAAAAAAGATTTCTACCGGTTTGGGTGTAATTGGTAACATATCAATTAATACGTTGTTCAATACTATTCCGGGAGTAAATCTTTCAAAAACAAATCAGGCAGAGTTTGTTCAATTAGTAAATAAAATTCCGGGAATTGAGTTGAATACAAATGAGTTTAGAATTTTCTTTGCAAAAATAGACGGTAACGCAAATACGGAAGATTATCATACAATCTTCAAATGGATAGATTAAAAACTCTGTTTAAGCGCGTGGTTTTAGAAAAATTAACTTTTAACGTATTAATGAAAACGTAATCCTACACCAAAAGAGTTTGGTTTATTTTCGTCAAGATGAATATCGTATTCGGCTATGGCGCTTATATTTGAGTTAAAATCGACATTGGTATTTAGAGAGATTTTTTTCTCCAAATTTTTATTATTTTTTGGTTTTACGTAATCAGATTGAGAATAACCTGCACCAAAATGTAATTTAAAATTCTTATCTTTTTTTACAGGCTGAATTGATAAAAACGTATTACCGCTTATTCCGTAAGAATCTTCGGCTGTTGACAGTGTATAATAACCATTACCGGATAAATTGATTTTTACTTGAGAATGCGGTTGATATGTTAAAGATGTCGAAATCCCGTTTTTTAAATTGAGACTTTGTTTGAAATCATTAGTATAATTATTCAATGTATCATAAGTTAAACCTGCGGAAAATGAATTTGAAATTGAACCTTTTTTATTTTCATCTTTATCTGTTATTAAAACATCAGGCAAAGAAATTTTAGTGCTTATTCCGGTAGAGGAAGTTATTTTTTTATTAGTAAATTCTTCTTCGGTTTTGAATGATACGGAGTGGGTTATGCCATCATCAGACGGTTTATAGTCATACTTATTTTCGCCTGATAATTTTACGTAATAATCAATGTTTGATAAATTCGGAACAATTATTTTGTTGATATTTGATTTTTCAATATTGTTTGGAACTATACTAATATTTTTGTTCCACGTACTTTCATTATCAAGATTTATATTTATTGTTTTTTTTAGTTCGTCCGACAGTTTTGTTTCGGATTTATAATAATTGCTCAAGTCAATTTCCATATTACCGTTTTGGGCATTAACTTTTTTCTTCATGACAATTCTGTCATTTGTTTCGTTATGTGTTTCAGGATAACTTTTGTGTATATTTTTTTCTTCTTCTTTAAAAACAAAAAATGAATTTCCCTTGGAAGAAGAACCTATACCTTTGTTTAAATCAAATTTTTCCAATAAATTGTTTGCATCTTCTTGAATTTTTTCTCCTGTTTCTGTGAAAAAAGTTTTGAAAACTCCATACATATCAAAAGTAACTTGTCGAAAAGATTTTGTTTCGCCGGAATCAATGTTTTCAATTTCTTTTGACAATATTTGGTCTTTTGGGGCTTTATTATTTTTTGCCTCATCAAAAATACTGTCGGACGATTTATCGTTATTGACAGAAGTTTGATTTGTTGGTGTATTTGATTGTGGTGTTTGTATTTTATTATTTTTTTCTATTTTCATAGTTTTTAAATTTTATACTAAATTAATTAATTAATTAATTAATCGAAATTATATTTCATACCAACTGAAATTTTATGTTGTATTTTTGTTAGTTCTAAATTGTAATTTCCGTAAATATCCATTTTTTCACCCAAATCAAACACTGCTCGGGCATGAATAGAATGTTCGTTTTGAACATTTTGGTTAAAACCGCCAACATTTATATCAGTTCTTTCAAAACTGTATCCTATTGCCGCTTCGATACTTGAATTTGGGTATACTGCATGAGGATTATAAAAGTTTTTCTTAATTCCTATTTCCGCATTAGCACCGTAATTTGCATGGTTTTTGTCAGCGGAGAAAAATCCGTCAGCCGACGCTTTTAAATTTGAATTATCCGACAAGGCATAATCAACGGAAGATGCAATGTTTGCTTTTCCGCCTAAATTCAAGATTATTGTTTGGTTTGCAAAATCCGAAATGCCGTAATTTGCAATGATACCTGCGTTAATTAAGGTTTCAAATGTAACGTTATCGTTTTCTTTTTTTGCTCGGACACCATCTTCAAGTTGGAGTTTTATATCGTTAACATGTGAAAAGTTATCTGTTTTTCCGAAAGAAACATCTTCGGAAAATCTCACTGCGTTTGTAAGAGTTAAGTCTTTTTCTTTGTAAACATCTTTTGAATATGCAACTCCGACTTGTTCTTTAAACAAACTGTATTTTTCAACTTTGTTTGTAGTTCCTGTTATACTGTTTGATATAACTGTTGCGTCGGCAGTAATTTGACCTTTATCACCAAGGTCGAAATTTTTTGCAATTTCACCCTTAATGCCAATACTTGATGAGCCGTTAAAATTATCCGTCACTGCTTCAGTTTGTCTGTACTGTACACCGACAGAGGCTTTTACTTGAGCATCTTCATTGGCGAATTTTATATCTCCGCCAAATTTATCCTGTTTAATATCGGATTTTCTGTCATAATAAAAATTGAAACCGCTTTTTTCTTTTATGTTATCGTTTTTAAACGCGGTTGTTTTATTGGAATTTTTGCTGTCAATTTCATCACCGTAAGCGGCTTCGTCTTTGAAAGAATATTCCTGATAATAATCTGAGCCGTCGCCAAGGATTTGAGTATAACCTCCAAAGTTATTAAAATCCGTTTCTCGTGTCGAAATTTTAGCGGCTTGAATAATATTATCAGCATTAATTTCTGTTGATGTACCGTAATCGTTAAAAATATATTTGCCATCTTCCAATTTGTAAAGCAGTGTGGCATGTCCTCCGCCTTCGGTTCCGGGCGTAATAACAGCATCTATTCCCAGTTCGTGCATTGTATCCATCATAAATCCATGAATTGTTGAACAAATAGCGTTATCAATACTGCCGTTTGCTGTTAAAAACTTTTCAAGGATTTCTGCTTGACTGTCGGCTATTTTATCATATTTTTGCTCGTAATCGTAGTGGCTGTTTCCCGCTTGAAGTATAGAGTTAACGAGTGTTTTAAAACTTTCTTTGTCGTTTTTTGCCAAACCTGAGAGTGTTTCCTTAAAGTAAGCGTAGGTTTCTTCTTTAGAATGTGTTTTTTGAAATTCGGTAAGTTTTTGAAATTCACTTTTAGGATTTTCTTTTTCTGTTTTAGTAACGTTTTTCATACTTGAAAGTGAAAAATCAACTTTGTTTTCAACATCATCCGGGTTAAAGTTGTCTGAATTTCCGAATGATACGACAGGTTTGTTGTTAACATCATTTGTGGGATTTGTTTTTGCCGTACTTTTGTTTTCGGTATTTACGGACAGTTTGCCTAAAATATTTTTAATTTCCATGTTATTGCACTCCAATTTTGTGGTATATATCGGCATAAAATTTAAAAAGTTTAATTAAATATGCATTTTTTTCATAATACAAAATATTGAATAAAAATTAATCTCGTGATAATATTTAATTGTTGGAAAAAACATTGGAGGGTATATGTCCGATAGACTCACATTATGGTACAGGGCGGCAAGAGGTTATACTTTTGGATTGTCCGCAATACCTTATATTTTGGGAGCGTTTTTAGCGTCAGTAAATTATGCTTTCAATTTACGATATTGCACTCTCGGTTTAATCGGAGTTCTATTGGTGCATGCGTCATTTAATCTTTTGGATGATTATCACGATTGGGTCTCCGGCATGGTTGAGTCCTATAAAGAGTCCGAGTCGCCTAAAAATACCCGTTTGAATAAAGCGTTTTATTTGGAAGAGGGGTTAATTTCTCCAAAGGAATTAATGTTTGCGATTGGTTTTTGCTGGACAGTTGCATTATTTATCGGCATATTTTTGGCATTTACCGTTAGTTTTACCGTATTGCAAATTGCTTTTGTAGGAGCGTTATTTGCGATGGCATATACAATTCCGCCTGTTGAACTTAATAAAAAAGGGCTTGGAGAGTTGACTATCGGTATAATTTTCGGACCATTGGTTATGATGGGGGCATACATTGTTGCGGGCGGCGGTTTTTGTGACAGTGTTTGCATAATTTCATCTTTAATTATCGGTATTTTAATCGCAAATACTGCTCATACACATTCAATATTGGATTTTGAGGCTGATTTAAAAAATGACAAGAGAACGCTTAGTGTTTGTTTATTGAGTAAAAATAAAGCAATATTTATACAATTAGTTTTATATGTTTGGGCTTTTTTGCTTTTGTTTTTAGGAATAGTTTACAAAATTTTCCCCAGAGAGGCACTGTTAACGCTGTTTACATTTCCGCTTGCCGTTGAATTAAACGAATTGATGTTTAACGAGGAAACAGAACATAAACTCTGGTACGGTCCTATAACACAGTTAAAAAACAACATTGACAATTATTTTATGTTGCGTTTATGTATGGCACGTAATGTTGTAATGTTTTTCGCATTCCTTTTAGGTTTGACATATTATCTTTACAGTTAATGAGGGTGTGTAGGTTTAAAAAAACATTAATTTCAAAAATATTGGTTTCTTTCAGGGACTTGTAAAAATTGTTTTTTTGTATAGAATAAATCCTGTAAGTATTTTCATTTACGGGATTTTTATATTTTTATGTTATTAACAATAGATATAGGCAATACAAGTATTAAATTGGGTGTATTTGAAGATAACGCTCTTTTGGAAGAATTTAGGTTAGCATCTGATAAAGAATTATCTCAAGATGAATACGAGGTTTTGTTAAGGACGCTTTTTAAATCTTATAAAATTTCGGGCTGTATTTTAGGCTCAGTTGTAGAAGAGTTGAACGAAAAAATAACAAGGGCTGTAAGAAATGTTTTTAATACTGAACCTTTGGTTTTAAATTCAGATACAGAAACAGGATTAAAAATAAAACTTAAAAATCCTAAAGAGGCGGGTGCGGACAGGATTGCGAACGCATGTGCCGCTTATGTAAATTACAGCAAACCTTGTATAGTAATAGATTTCGGAACGGCAATTTCTTTTGATATTGTTAATTCCGGGGGTGAGTTTATCGGAGGAGTAATTGCACCGGGACTTAAATTACAAATGAATGCGCTAAATAAATTTACATCAAAACTTCCAAAGATTGACGTTGCAATTTCTCCAAGTGCTATTGGAGATAACACAACGGATGCTATTTTGTCGGGAGTAATCAGAGGAACGGCATGTATGATTGACGGCTTGGTTAAACAGTGTGAAAAAGAACTTGGAGAAAAAGCTATTATTGTTGCGACGGGCGGTTATTCAGGTTTAATTTCAAATTATCTTGAAAAACCTTTCGATTTTATTAATCCCACATTGACACTTGAGGGGCTAAGAATTTTGTATAATCTAAATACTGTTATTGCCAAATGTTGATTTAGATTTTACACATATTGTCATAAGATACAAAAATATAATACTTTAGGATTAATTTTTAATCCTAAAATTGGCTCTTAGGAGTGGTGTAATTTTCTTAAAATTTGGTATTATATTAATGTAAGTTGATTGCATTCGGAAATGAGTCATGAAGAAAATCTTTGGGTTTGTTCGGTCTGCAATCAGTCAACTTATTTCCTTTCAATTTCTTCTAACTAACAATTAGAAAAAGACGCCCTCTCCGGACAGGAGTGGGCGTCGCGTTTATGTTTCGTAAAATAGAAGTGAGGATTTTAAGTTTGTAGTGTTATTTTAGTCACGGAAGTAGTACATGGGGTGTGCAAGTTGGGAAAAATGTGAGTCGAAAAATTCGAAAAAAGCTGTTTCTGTTGGTCCCCATCATGGGGTGTGCAAGTTAAAATACATATTAGACAAAAGTAGTCTAATATGGTTGCACACACAGCCCGAATTTTTCGAGTGAATATATCGAGTAAGTTGGGAAAAACGTGAGTCGAAAAATTCGAAAAAGGCTGTTTCTGTTGGTCCCCATCATGGGGTTGAAATTTTTTGAGACATGGTATATAATAAGAATGTTAATATAAAAAACGGAGGTTACTTATGAAGAATTTATTCACCCGACTAGGGGGGGGGCGTTAG
>JAFUZZ010000021.1 GCA_017476325.1 bacterium
CGAATTTTTCGACTCACGTTTTTTCCAACTTCCTCGATATATTCACTCGAAAAATTCGGGCTGTGTGTGCTATAATATTAGACTACTTTTGTCTATCATGTATTTGAACTTGCACTCCCCATGATGGGGACCAACAGAAACAGCCATTTTCGAATTTTTCGACTCACGTTTTTTCCCAACTTACTCGATATATTCACTCGAAAAAGTCGGGCTGTGTGTGCTACTATATTAGACTACTTTTGTCTATCATGTATTTGAACTTGCACAGTCCCTAATTTTAAAATATAATAAAAAATTTTTGACTATTTTTAAACCAATGTTATACTATATTAATATAGGACATGGGAGAGTTTATGAAAAAGAAAATTTTTAGCGTACTGTTTTTAGTTTTAATTTGTATTTGTTCAAATCCTGTTTTTGCCAAAGAAAAAAAAGAAGCTCCGCAAACAGATTTTCAGCCTGATGCGATAATTGATGAAACAGAGACTAATCCGCTTTATCCGAAACGCTATACTCCTGAATACATAAAGGAGATAAAGCCGCTTTACAAAAAAAACGCAAAAGACGAAATTTTCTGGGTTGCTCTCGATATTTTGACGGGAACAGTCGGTGAATTTTCTAAAAATGCAATTTTGGGCAATAACCTCAGTACAAAACCGGTTAAAATTCAATTCAAAGATTTAAAAACTTTGAATGAAGCCTATGACACGTTTGACGCTGTAGGCTGGAAATATGGTTCAAAACTTACTATTTTCGTCAGTGAAAAACACCGCGACGCGCCTGCCATTGCCATTGCCGCTCTGTTAGCGCACGAGGCTCTGCATCAGGATGAATATAATTCTCTTGCGGAAGAAACTTATGCCTGGACAATGGAAGCAGCCGTTTGGACCGAAATGACCGAAAAGTATTCTGACTACGAAATCCCTGTCGGCTCTCTTGTACAAAGAGAAAATACTTTGAAAAAAATGTTCCAACAAGGAAATTATACAAACAAATATATTAAAAAAGCAGTGTATTCAAACGAAGCTTATTCCAACTTACCGGAAATTTCACCCGGATTTGAAAAACTGTAAACATATATTAACTTTTGTAAAAACCGCATTCTAACTTGTAAATTTTTAAATTAGATGCGGTTTTGATAGTTTATGAATGTTTTGTCGGTAGGTTTGAACCAAAATAATACAAAAATCGGACAAAAAGCCCTACTTGCTTCTGCGGGAGGTATTTTGGCGGCATCACTTCCAAAACAAAATTCTACGGTAAATCCTGAAAAAAGAGAAATTCGCATAAAACGAGAAACTCCTTTTTATACCGATGTTGCAGGAGGGTTTCACAAAAAAACAACAGAGGTTTTTGTCAGCAAGGACGGCAAGACACGAACCCTTACCGAAACTGAAGTTGACGGTTCAAAAATCGTTCGTAATTTTACTTTTGATGACAATCATAAACCGCTTGAAAGAGTTTGCAAAAAAATATCTAAAAACGGAGTTATTGAATTTATTTCTAACCACAAAACCTTCTACGATGGCGAAATTTCAACAACAGTAATTACAAACAAAAACTTTCAAACCAACACCGAAACGGTAACAACCAATATTAACGGGGAATTTAAAAGCGAAGTCGTAAAAAAATATAACCCTAAAACGGGCAAAAACTTTTTTGAGATTATAGAAAAATCTCCCGTTGCAGGAATTTTAAATTCAAAAATTATTGACGAAAACGGAAACGTAAAAATTGAAAGTATCGGAATTAAAGGCAAGGATGGCTCTGTTACTATAAAAAAAGATTTTGAAAGTTTTGACGGTACAAGGACAAAATATCTGTACAAATCTTCTGATAAAGGCAGTGAGATGCGATATCAAATTTTCTCAAACACAGGAGAAAGACTTATGAGCGTAGATAGGGAGTCTAAACAGATAAGTTCTCAAAGACGTTTTACCTCACTAAACGGTCATGGGTACAGTATTGAGCAAAGTGAGAACGGATTTAGCATTAAAGATTTGGTATCTAAAGAGGAGCGCAGTTTCAAATATCTTGATATTGTACGCAGTGAAAAGGATTTGACCCCTGATACAATTAGTTATATTAACACATTACCTGCGGATTTAATATTAAATTTGGCGGATAGAGGCATAAAAATTTATACGGTTGATAAACCTGAGGATGGTTCAACTTTCTTTGGCACTGAAATTAAGACTTATCGTGATATATATACCCTTGCGCACGAAACCGGACATGCTATAGACTATTCAAGACATGATGATAATTGTCAAAATATAACGCAAAATGTTTTGTACAGGAAAGTATTCGAAGATGAAAAAAGCGAGTTTAAGAAAAATATGTCTGACGTGCAAGCGGATTACATATCGTATTTTTTGATGGATTACGCAGGCGGCAGAGGAGTGAATGCCGGTGTAAACGAATCTGTTGCGGAAGCAAACGCGATTTTAACCGATATTCCGCATGATATGTATTTGAAAAGAAGTCATTATTTTCAAAAATATTTTCCAAAAAGCATTGCAGCCGCATCAAAATTGATGTTAAGGGATAAGATTAGTTTTTAATTAATTTTAAAAAAGAGAGTAAAGGGGGGTTGAAGTTTTTTGAGACATGATTTATAATGAGAATGTAGTTAATAAAACAGGAGGTATTTTATGAAAAATTTATTGACCCGAG
>JAFUZZ010000186.1 GCA_017476325.1 bacterium
TTGTCACAAGTTCAGGGTGACAAAATGAGGCTCGCAATGACGCGTAAAAAATGCGCCTTCACTCTCGCTGAGGTATTGTTAACAATCGGCATCCTTGGCGTTGTTGCCGCACTTACAATCCCGACTTTGATGCAAAAAACAAATGAAAAAGATACTGTTGCTAAGGTTAAAAAAACTTACAGTACTTTGTCTAATGCAATTAATCTTGCTGTTGCACAAAACGGAACCATTGACACATGGGGGTTAAATTTTGATGCGACAGAAAACGATGTAAAAAAATTTGCATCTGTTATTATCCCTTATTTTAATGTAGTTAAAGATTGCAGCACAAACCAAACAGGCTGCATATCCAACGATATTTATAAATATCTGAACGGAGATAATCATGTAGCTTATGCAGCTTCCGGGTTGTATTATAAATTAATGCTAACCGATAATACGGTTTTAATTTTCAGAACGGCAGGAAACGGCTCTTGCTCGGAAACAACTTCATGCGGGTCATTCTTCGTTGACATAAACGGAGTAAAAAAACCAAACACTCATGGTAAAGATACCTTTACTTTTTTAGTTTTTAAAAACCGCATCGTTCCCGGGGATCCAAATATTCAAGGATTTGAAGAGTATGATTGTAACCTGAACGGAAACGGAAGAGCATGTGCGGCTTACATACTAAAAAATGATAATATGGATTATCTTAATCAATAACCTTCCGAATATTTGCATTTTACATTTAAAAAACCGCCATTTTTGGCGGTTTTAAACTTTTCAATTTCTTTCAATCTTCTAACAACAAGTTTTTACGTCTACAAAAGTCCAAGAACTTTTTTGTACCATGAGAAAGTTTCAATTTCCAGTCCGTTGAAAGTAGTCTTTACCTGTTGGCGTTTGAGATAACTTTCAAATTCATCACTAACATTGTCAATACAAACTTCGTCTTGAGGTTTTGTTGATAAACTTGCCATAGAATACTCCTTTTCCCTTTTTACTGATGCTACACACTTTTGTATTTTGTATAAACCATGAACAAAAATAAATTTGCTACCACATATCTTATTTTTTAACAAATCTTTTACAAAAGTTTACACTAAATGCAGTATGAAAATCATCCCGAAAATGGTAAAATAAAAGGGTAATTCAAATTTATACACTCGAGGAATTTATGAAATCTTTAAACCAATATATTTATCCGAAAACACTAAAAAGAAACGAGCATGGCAATTTGGAACTCGGAGGCTGCGACCTGGTACAACTTGCAAAAAGACACTCTACTCCGCTATATGTAATTGACGAAAAAACTATCAGAGGAGTTTTACAAGAATATAAAAGCGCGTTTTCAAATTATAAAAACACAAGACTTTTGTACGCATCAAAAGCATGTTTAAACATGGGAATTGCCAAAATAGTGTCCGATGAAGGGTTTGGATTTGATACGGTTTCGGGCGGAGAAATTTATACCGTGTACAAAGCAGGCTGTGACATGTCAAAAGTCTTGTTTAACGGAAACAATAAATCACCTGAAGAAATTGAACTTGCTTTAAACCTCGGCGTAGGAAGAATTTCAGTTGATAATTTTCACGAACTTGACCTCCTTAACAAAATTGCTCAAAAACCCGTCGATATTCTCCTTAGGATTACTCCGGGAATTGAATGCCATACCCATGATTACATTAAGACCGGTCAACTCGAGTCTAAGTTCGGGTTTGATATGGAACAAATTGACACAGCAATAAATCTCATTTTAAACAAATATAAAAATCTCAATCTTAAAGGATTACATGCCCACATAGGGTCTCAAATATTTGAGATTAAAGTCTTTGAGGACGAACTTTATATTTTATTAAATGAAATTGAAAGAATTAAAACAAAATTCAATATTGAACTTACGGAAATAAACATGGGCGGCGGAATAGGCGTCAAATATACGGAACAAGACGAACCTGTTTCAATATTTGATGTTGCTCAAAAAGTAATTTCAAAACTAAAAGATAAAAACCTGACACTCTATCTTGAACCCGGAAGAAGTATAATTTCAACTGCCGGTGTGACATTATACGAAATAGGGAGTAGTAAAACGGTCGAATTTAATGCACATAAATATATATCCATAGATGGAGGAATGGCAGATAATCCTCGTCCGTCACTTTACGGAGCAAAATATCTTGCAGAGATTGCAAATAAAACCGAAAACAGAACTGTCGAAGATGTTACGATTTCGGGCAAGTTTTGCGAGTCGGGAGATATTTTAATAGAAAAAATATCTCTTCCAAGTCCGCAGGCAGGCGATATTTTGTGCGTATTTAACACCGGAGCCTATAACTATTCTATGGCAAGCAATTATAACAGAATGAAAAAACCCGAAATGGTACTTGTAAATAATTCTCAATCTGATATTATAGTAAAGAGAGAAACTTACGATGATTTAATTTCGTTGGACGTAATACCAAAAAGAATGGATAAATAATGCTTTTAGATTTAATAACATTTGCAAAAACTCAAATACATACAATCACGTCAACAGCATTGGCGGTGCATGTTTGCGAAATTTTATTAATCACCGTCATGGTCTTTGGATTTTACAGAAAATTTATTAAGAACACTCAAGCGGAAAAACTTGTTAACGGAATTGTAATTTTATTTTTGCTTTGGTTATTCAGCGAAGTTTTGATTATGATTAATCTGCCGATTTTAGGAATGTTCCTTAAAATTTTAGTAATGTTGACATCTTTAAGTTTGATTGTAATTTTTCAACCTGAAATGAGAAGATTTTTAGGATATTTGGGACAAACAGGATTTATGAATATGTCCTTATGGAAAAATGAAACAAAAAAAGACTCCGAAGAAATCGACATCTTAAAAGAAATTATTGAGGCAACAAAATATCTTTCAAAAACCAGAACAGGCGCATTGATAGTATTTCAACGCGGACTAAGCGCGGGAACATTTTTTGAAGTCGGAACAAAAATTAACGCAGATATTTCAACCGAACTTATCTTGACAATATTTCACCCGAACACACCGTTGCATGACGGGGCAATGGTAATCAAGGATAACCGTATATTATCAGCCGGAGTGCTTTTACCTCTTACAGAGGATCCTACATTGAGTTGGAAGTACGGAACACGTCACAGAGCAGCGATTGGAATGTCTGAGGTAACAGAAGCCGCATGTCTTGTTGTATCGGAAGAAACGGGCGATGTTTCAGTGTCTGTGGGCGGAATTCTAAAAAAATATGAAGATTTAACTACATTAAAAAACGATTTAATGGAGCTGCTGGGCTATAAAGTTGATAAAAAATAAATTACCATTAAGAAATTAAGCAACAAAACGATGGTAACTAAAAAGATAACTCCGGCGTCATTGCAAGCACCCGACGGGAGCGTCACAATCTCAAACACAACCGATATCTGTCATGCCGAACTTGTAACAACACAATGACCTTTTTAGTCACCTTTTTACATATCTATAATTATTTAACCTGTTTGATTACTTCTTCCGTAATATCGTCGCCGCCGTACAATACGGAGCCTTTTGTAATTACAACATCGTATCCGTTTGCTTTTGCATGTTTTTGTACTGCGTTCAAAATATCTGTTTCAATATTTTGAGTTTTTGTCGCTACGTCTTTTCTTTGAGCGTTAATTTTTTGACTTACTTCTTTGTTATATTTTTCTTGCAACGCTTTCTTTTTTGTTTCATCGCTTTCAGCGTCGATTTTTTTCTTGGCATCTGTCAAAAATTTCTTCAAGTCTTGTTCTTGTTTAATTCTGTCTTGCTCAAGTTTTTTTACTTTCGCCGAATTCATAACAACTTTTTGAACATCAACTACAGCAATTCCTTTTGAAAGCGTTTCTGCCGCAAATACTGATGTTGTACCGAACAATAGTCCTAAAGCCAATAGTGTAACAAACTGTTTTTTCATTTATTTTTCTCCTTTAAAACTCTTATAGACAAATTGAAATATAAAAAACATAAAAATGCAAGCCACAATATATCATATTTTACATCCCAAAAGGTTGCGCCCATGTAGTTAATTTTTGTAATCCCGTCTATTGCACATGTTGCAGGAACAAAAAATGATGCAGCGTTTACAATCATTGGCATAGATTCTCTTGGCCAAATCAAACCCGGAATAAAAATAAATACAAGAGATGTCACAACAAGTATTAGCAATGATGATTCTCTTGCTTTAAAAAACAATGATATTGTGTATGAAAAAAATGCCGCAGTGTAATACATTAATATTAACAAAACAAAAAGCGGAACAATATTGTATGACATCGGATAATTAAACAGCGCAGGGAAAATTAAAAAGATTATTACGGAATAAAAAAGATATAACAAAACGTATGCGGAACATTTTGCAAAAAGTATGAAAGGAATATTTTTTTCTTTTCGGCAAAATTTTCCGCCAAGTTCGGTTAAGGTTCCCTGCATCAAACCTAAGCCGATAATGAGAGTTTGGTGCAAAATCAGAATTAATATTACGGGATATACGTACGTTTTATATCCGCCTTGTGCGTTATACAGCGGAGTTTGTACAAATTCAAAAGGTTTTTTTAAGGTAATTGCCATTTGTTTTGGAATTCCTTTTTTGATTAGTTTTGCAACCTCTATTTTAGCCCCCGTTTCCATTGCGGTTTGAACAACACCTTGGTATACAGCCTTGTATATAATCATATAACTCGTATCAGCATACAGAGAAACAGTTGTTTGACGCCCTTTTTTAATATCTTTTTCAAAATCTTTCGGGATAACTAAAAACGCTCTTATATTTTCTTTGTAAAATTCTTTTTTTGCATCCTCAATACTCAGAGGATTTGAAATAATTTCCACAAAATCAGAGGAGTTTAAATCTCGGCTAAATTCATGTGACATGGTTGAATTATCCATATCTATGAGACCTATCGGCGCATCTTTAATAACTTCCGCCGAATACGGTATGGAATAAAACAGCGAGTATGCAAAAACACCTATAACCATAATTAGCATAGCACCTGCGTCATGGAAAAAAGTGTTAAATTCCGTTCTGATAATTTTAATAAACTTTTTCACAGTTGGTACCACCTTTTTTCGTCTTGAGCAAGTTTCTTTACCCTCACAAGTGCAATCAAGCCAAGTGATGCCAATATAATTAAAGGAACGATATTTTTTATATCGTAGATAACCGGAGTTTGCCGTAAAGATTGGTTAATCATCGTTTTTATCCAATAACTCAGCGGTAATAACGAACTGTATATTTTTGCAACCAACGGCATAGACATTGTCGGAAAGGTTACACCCGCAAACGCAAATCCCATTGCAACATAGAAAGCACAGTTGCTTAGCGCAAATCTAAAATTACCGTTTATACTTATGAATAAAGCTCCTATACAC
>JAFUZZ010000022.1 GCA_017476325.1 bacterium
ATGTATGCTTGACAGACGGCTCAAGTTACAGTTATGAATGTGATGAAACAAAATGTACGGGAATAATAATAGATACAAACGGCGATAAAAAACCAAACAGCGCAGGTAAAGACAGATATCGAATGCTTGTAACAAACAAGGGTTTAATCGCACAGGGCGAAAGTGAGTATTGCGGAACAATAGACGGCGGATTAGATTGCGGAAAATATATTCTTACATATCACAAACTGTTTGACGGTCTAATAAATAACTGTACGGCATACGATAACGGACAATGCTCACAATGTGAAAACGGATATCAAAACAACGGAAACAGTTGCAAAGATATTCGTGAAAACACGTGCGCCACATACAGCGGTACTACGTGCACGAAGTGTACGAGCGGACAATATTTAACAGTTGATAATTACTGTGAACCAATAACTATTGAAAATTGTGTTGATGCTGATGTAACAGGAAAATGTACTTCTTGTGAGTCAGGTTACATTTTAAATTTCAACAGTAGTTGTACTATGCCAAAAATAGTTGGAAATACAAAAATTGCAATATTAGGATATGCAACTCAAGATGATGCTTATAATATTTGTCAAAAAGCCGGTTTAAAATTGCCTGATGAACAAACTCTTGTTGAATTATACCGGAGCAAATCGACTTATCCGGATCAACTTCCTGATGGAGATTGGTATTGGGCATCGGACAAAGATTCAAACGGAAGTCCAAGAGTTGTAAATTTTGCTTACGGTTATAGAAACTCGTTAAGTGATTTTCCGGGACACGATGGTAAATTTAATACATTTTGTGTTTCTGAATAGCTCTACTTAACAAAAGGCTTGAAAGTCTAAAAATATAGTGGTATTATTTATGTCATGAATAACACAAAAAAACTTTCGGATTTACTTAGAGCACGTTTTCCTTATATTTATATTGCTACATACGAGGAAACGAGAGCCACAAAATTTATTAAAAATATTGTTACTGACGAAAAACAGATTAAGTTTGTCAGAGATGTTTTTGTTTGGACTCAGGCAGGCGGGTTAAAAACAGACGAAAAAGTCATTGCCAATACAACAAGCCCGAATAAACTCATTGAGTTTATCGAAAAATATGACAAAGATTCTCTTTTTATTTTGTATGATTTTCATGTATTTTTCGGAAACAAGCAACGTCCTGCTGATGCGGCAATAGTGCGTTCTTTAAGAGATTTAATCCCTACTCTCAAAGCCAATACCGTAAGGAAAAATATTATTTTTATTTCGCCGGAACTTAATATTCCTGACACATTACAAAAAGATATTGCTATTTATGATTTTTCACTGCCTAAACTTGAAGATATTAAAGCCCATCTGAATAAAATGATTTTGACAAATAAAAGAATAAATGTTTCAAATCTCACAGAAGATGATAAAGATAAACTGTGCAAAGCAGCTTTGGGATTAACAATGCAAGAAGCGGAAAACGCCTTTGCCCTTACAATGGTAAACAACGGCAAACTTGACAAGGATGATATAGGCATTATTCTTGAGGAAAAAATGCAAGTCATCAGAAAGACGGGAATGCTTGAGTATGTCGAAAGCGATCTTGGAATTAACGATATAGGCGGACTTGATAATTTAAAAAAATGGCTTCTAAAACGTAGTAATGCATGGTCTGAACGTGCTAAAAAGTATTGCATCCCAGCACCGAAAGGGGTTCTTGTTACAGGGGTTCCCGGTTGCGGAAAGAGCTTGACGGCAAAAGCTATGAGTACTATTTGGCAATTACCTTTGCTAAGACTTGACATTGGAAAAATTTTTTCAGGAATTGTAGGAAGTTCCGAGGAAAATATGAGAAAGGCAATCTCAACCGTTGAGGCAGTTGCCCCCGCAATACTTTGGGTCGACGAAATAGAAAAAGGTCTGAGCAATTCTTGTTCAAACAACGACAGCGGCGTTTCTTCAAGAATTTTCGGAACATTTTTAACCTGGATGCAGGAAAAGACAGCGCCTGTTTTCGTTATTGCAACAGCTAACAACATTGACAGACTCCCTCCGGAACTTCTCAGAAAAGGTCGTTTTGATGAAATCTTCTTTGTTGATTTGCCAACACTAAAAGAGCGCAAAGAAATTTTTAAAGTCCATTTGGAACGCCGTTTGAAAGATGAAGAAGTTTGCGCGGATGTTAAACCTGATGATGAAGAATTTATTTCTTCTTTGGCTAAAATGAGCGAGGGCTTTATCGGTTCGGAAATTGAACAGGTTGTTATTTCGGCACTCTACGATGCGTTTTTTGAAAACAGAGCATTAAAACCGGATGATTTCTTTAAAGCAATAAAAAATACAGTTCCTCTTTCACAGACTCAAAAAGAACAGATTTTATCAATAAGAAACTGGGCTAATGTCAGAGCTGTGTGTGCATCGTCGAGAGAAAATATCGAAATGTATAAAACCCTTGGAATTGGCGAATCCGAAAATCTTGATGTTAATGCAAGCCGCGGAGGAAGAAGATTAGATGTTTAATGAGGAATTTTTACAATGTCAATAATGCTAACAGCAGTACCATTTGCACTTTTTTCAACACTTCAACTTCAAGTTTTTACGGGCGTCGTTGCAAGTGCCGTTGCGGCAGATGAAGTATCTCATGCAATTAAAAGAATGAAAGAGCTTGCACAACGCGGTGAAAACTATGTTCATCTTAATGCAAAAGAAGTTTCCGATTTTCTTGAAAAAGAATATGTTACCACTCTACTTGACGATGCTACTCTTATAAAAACTTTGCAAGACCATGGTGCTGTTGAAATTAAAGAGGAAAATGGTGAAATATCTTGTCTTTGTGAATCTTTTAGACTTTGTTTTTACAGAATAAAGAAAACTGATCCATATATTATGAAAGCACAATTTAGAAGTGAAAACGGACTTGAAGAATTAATTGAAAATCTTGGTGAAGAATATGCACTTAATGCTCAGGAAATTTCTTACAATAAAATAAAAGAGCGTTTAGAAAGCCAAAATTTAAAAATAAACGAAGAAGAAATTTATGATGACAATACGATTGTTTTAACAATAGATTTGGACTAACGGAGGTATCAAAATGGCAAAACGACAACTTAAAATAAAATTACTTCCTAACGGTGAAGTTCAAATGGAAACTATCGGTATTAAAGGAAAAAAATGTCTTGATTACGTTGACTTTTTACGAAAACTTGCTGATGTGAACGTTGAGAAAAAAGAGTTCACAAGTGAATATTATGAAGAAACTCAAAATGAATATAATACAAATATTCAAGATATAGAATATTAAAAATTTGGGAGGATTTAAGATATGTCCTCCCATAAAACTTTTTATCTTGGAACACATAAAACTATATGATAATTATCAGACATATTAAAATCATCTGCCGAGCCATCTGAATGCATTATTTGTTTTTGTACATTTTTAAAACCAGGGCATACAATACCACCACCGCACGAACCGGTTGCCGCATCTGAAGATGACCAATAAGAACCGCCCAAAAACAGTTCAGGATTGCTTTGCTGCATCTGTTGTAATTGTGTAATTGTCGGTAAATCCATATTTTTCTTGTCACATTCATCAACAGCACCTGCCCAGTAATTACCAGATTGGTTTCCATTACCATAAATATCAACTGTACCAACACTGCTATACTCTCTTGCTTTTGCTCCAACAACAACATAAGAATTTCCAACATTATACATAGTAATGCCATTTTCAATTTTGCCCGCTACACAAGAGTTATTTAAAGAAACAACCAAATTATCGCTGTTACATGTTTGACAGTTTTCCCCGTCGTAAACAGAACAGTTTTCAACGTAACCTTTCGCGCAGGTTCCGTTTTCATCGTGATAATCGCTGTTACACTCCGTGCAGCTTACACCGTTTGATGTCTGACAGTGTAAAGATGTTTTGCTTACACACTCATTGTCAACAAGTAAATTCTCGCTCGTACACTTCGTGCACGTAGTACCTGAGTACGTGTCACACGTGTTTTCTCTGATATCTCGACAACTAGTTCCGTTGTTTTGATACCCGTTCTCACATTGTGAACACTCTCCGTTATCGTACGCCGTACAGTTATTAATTAAACCGTCAAAAAGTTTGTGATACGTCAAGATATATTTTCCGCA
>JAFUZZ010000023.1 GCA_017476325.1 bacterium
AGGTAGTCCAGGAGCGGATTTTGCTCTAGAGGATAAGGGGGCGTGAGCTCTCAACACGAGTGAGGACGCGGTTTTAGGTCTTAACAATTTTGGTTGGGCGTCAAAAACACGTCATTCTGAAACGCCGCAGGCGGGTTCAGAATCTGTTAATGACATAGGATCGCGACGCTCCTTTCTGTCGCTCGCGATGACATGTATAGAGAACAAAAGTGAACGTAGCGGACTTTATTCCAATTCCGCATTGAACGCAACGGACACCCTTCCATGTCATTGCGAGGGTTCGAAGAACCCGTCGCAATCCTATGACTTAGTAAATCAAAAACAATCCCTTACAAGAATGAACAAGATTTTCACGCCGACAAGTCGGCTCGCAATGACGCGTAAAAAATGCGCCTTTACGTTAGCAGAAGTCTTAATCACCCTCGGCATTATCGGCATAGTAGCGGCTTTAACAATTCCTACATTAATGCAGCAGCAAAGAAAGATAGCAACTCAGACGGCATTAAAAAAATTTTCTTCAACAATGCAAAATGCAATTAAATTGAGCGAAGTTGAAAACGGGACTGTTGATAAGTGGACTAAAATTTCAGGAGAAAATGGAGAGGTTGCAACTGATTATTTTTTAAATTATCTGGCCCCTTATTTAAAATACACTCAATTGGATAGCAGTACGAACAGACCAACTATTTACTTTGCTGATGGTTCAATCTTACAATTATGGAATGGAAACTGCATGGATTTAATATATGATACAAACGGGGAGAAAGGTCCAAATCAATACGGCATAGATTTGTATACTTTTATGCTTTGTTCTAATTCTTCTTTTAATGAACGTTACTGCGAATCTAAAGACAGAGCATTTTGTCCTTTGTATAGCGATAATAGAGGCAAAAGTCTGACATACACAAGAGAAGAAAGACTTGCTCAATGCATAGCAACTCCTTCTTTCTGTGCAAAACTCTTAGAATATGACAATTGGGAATTTAAAGACGATTATCCATACAGTTTCTAAACAGCTTTGACATCTTTAGAAATTTGGTTCTTTAGTTCTTCTAAGGAGCCAAATTTTTTTTCATCGCGTATTTTTTTTATAAACTCAACTTTTATTTTTTCTCCGTATATGTCTTTTTCAAAATTCAAAATATGGACTTCTAATATCGGAACTTTTGTGTTTCCCAAACTTGGACGCATTCCGAAATTGGCAATTCCACGATATTTTTGCCCGCTATATTCAACAAATACCGAATAAACTCCCCGTGCAATATGAAGCATATTTTTCGGATAAAGCAAATTCGCAGTTTTAAATCCAATCGTACGCCCTATTTTTTCACCCTCTACAACCGTTTCTTCAAGAAAATAGTTGTATCCGAGCATTTTGTTAACAAGTTCAACGTTGCCGAGTTTTAAATTTTCTCTTATTTTTGATGAACTTACAACCTCTCCGTCAACTTCAACGGGTGCAATTTCAAAATATTCATAACCATATTTTTTTTGATTTTCTTTCAAAAATTCAGCATTACCTGTTTTTTTTGCCCCAAAAGTATGGTTAAATCCCGTAAAAATTGCCTTTGGTGCAAATCTTTGACATATATAATCCAAATACTCTTCTGCCGTAAAATTTGAAAGAATTTCATCAAACGCAAAAATTTGAATGTCATCAAATCCGATTTCTTTGAAAATCTTTATTTTTTCTTGCTTTGTTAAAATGTATTCAGGTTCAACATTTTTTAAAAAACATTTCGGATGATTGTTAAAAGTAATTACCATTGAGTTAAGGTTGTGTTTTTTTGCATAAGAAACGGCGGAATTCAAAACCGCACGATGTCCGATATGAATTCCGTCGAAAAATCCTAACGCAACAGATAAATTTTTACTTTTACCGTTCATTTTGTTAAAAATATCCATTAGTGTTTTACATAAGTAGATTTTAAATGTAATTCTCTTAATTGTTCCGGAGAAGCCTCGCCCGGAGCATCACTCATTAAACATTTTGCACCTGAGTTTTTAGGGAACGCAATAACGTCACGAATAGAATCGGTTCTGCACAACAATGCAACAAGTCTGTCCAATCCGATTGCAAGACCGGCATGCGGTGGTGTTCCGTATTGAAGAGCGTTAACCATAAATCCGAATTTTTCTTTCGCAACTTCATCCGTAATTCTCAACGCTTTAAATATCTTGCTTTGAACTTCAGGTGAGTGAATTCTTACAGAACCTCCGCCCAATTCTGTTCCGTTGTATACAATATCGTAAGCGATTGATTTAACATTTCCTAAATCGTCTGCATCAAGTTTATCCAAATCTTCGAGTTTTGGAGATGTAAATGGGTGGTGCATTGCAAGGAATCTGCCCTCTTCATCTGACCATTCAAACATTGGGAAGTCTACTACCCATAAAAGATTGTGTTTGTTTTCGTCGATTAATCCCAATTTTTTACCGAAATAAAGTCTAAATCTGCCCAAAACATCGTAAACAACTTTTGGTTTATCTGCGACAAAGAATACGATGTCGCCTTTTTCTGCTCCTGAGCGTTCTTGAAGTTCTTTAATTTGATCTTCGTTTAAGAATTTCAAAACAGGTGATTTAACTTCGCCGTTTTCCATATATGTAACCCATGCAAGACCCTTTGCACCAAATGAGATTGCAAGATTTCTTACATCGTCCATATCTTTTCTTGAATATCCTGCGATACCCGGAATTCTTATTGCGCGAACAGTTCCGCCATCTGCTATTACTGCCTTAAATGCCTCAAACGTTGATGCTTGCATGATATCGGAAACATCAAACAATTCAAGACCAAATCTTGTATCAGGTTTATCTGAACCAAATCTGTCCATTGCTTCTTGCCATGGCATTTGTATAAACGGAGGTTTAACCTCAACGCCCGCAGCTTTAAACGTATCAACAATTAAGCCTTCTACAACAGAGATTACATCTTTTTGTTCAACAAAAGACATTTCGATGTCGATTTGAGTAAATTCCGGTTGTCTGTCTGCTCTCAAGTCTTCATCTCTAAAGCATCTTGCAACTTGGTAATATTTTTCAATCCCGCCAACCATCAAAAGTTGTTTAAAGATTTGCGGAGATTGAGGCAGTGCAAAGAATTTTCCCTCTTGAACACGTGACGGTACCAAATAATCTCTCGCTCCCTCAGGAGTTGTTTTATTCAAAATAGGAGTTTCTATTTCCAAAAATCCTTGAGAATTCATGTAATTTCTTGCTGCCGCAACAATGTTGTGTCTTGTCATAAGATTGTGAAGCATTTTTTGATTTCTTATATCAAGATATCTATATTTTAGACGAACATCTTCTGAAACATTTTCATCTTCTAATGCGAAAGGCAAAACCTTGGCTTCAGATAAAATTTCAATATATTCAGGATACATTTCAACCTGACCTGTTGCGTATTTTTCGTTGTAAGTTTCTTCGGGTCTGCGAGTAATTTTACCTTTTACCGTTACTACAAATTCATTTCTTAATTTTTCAAAAGTGGCATGAACCTGAGGATTAATTTGCGGGTCTGAAACTAATTGCAAATATCCGCTTCTGTCTCTAAGTTCAACGAAAATAATACCGCCCAAATCTCTGACGCATGAAACCCAGCCCGCAAGAGTATATTCTTGGTCAAGGTTTTCAAGGTTTAATTCACCGCAGTTGTGGTTTTTAAATTTTGTTTCCATGTTATCCTGTCCTTATTTCCTTATATACATATATCTTTTTACAGTTATCTTATCAGAAACAAAAAAAATATGCATGTATTTTTTGGTTATAATACTTTTATGAAAATGTTGATTAAGAAAATTTTTATTTTTCTTTTGATATTATTGGTCTTGGCACTAATTGACATGACGGTGATTGAGCCGAATTTGCTTGTTTTAAAACAGGAAAATTTATTTCTCCCTTTTTGGAATAAAAAATTTGACGGATATAAAATCGGTATTGTATCGGATTTGCATGTCGGAACACATTTCGTTGATTTGAAAAAATTGAGAAAAGTTGTTGATAAAATAAATTCTCAATCACCGGATTTAATAGTCCTTCTCGGAGATTTAGATGCGAGGGCGGTTTATTATTCGGGATATGACCCCAAGGAAATAGCGGCTATACTTAGTGATTTTAAAGCACGGAACGGGGTATATGCAATTTTGGGAAACCATGATTATGAACCTGACAAAATTATAAAGGAGATATATTCTTTAGCAAATATTTCTGTTCTTGAAAACGAAGAAGTATATATAAACAAGAATTTGAGGGTTTACGGTTTTAAAGATTTGTGGCATTATTTATCAAATCCGAGTCAAAATATTAAGAAAATAAACGGAGTTTCAACCCTTGTGCTTTCACATAATCCCGATTTATTTTCGATTATGCCGGAGTTTGCGGATATAACTCTTAGCGGTCACACACATGGAGGTGAGGTATATATACCTTTTTTAGGTGCGCCGTTTATTCCGTCAGAGTTTGGACAGCTTTATCGCAAGGGGCATGTAGTTGAAAACGGACGCCACTTGTATATAAGTGGCGGTGTTGCATCTTTGAGCCGTTTAAGGTTTTTTAACCCTCCGGAGATTTCAATTCTTAAATTATACTCTTCAAAGTAATTGTTTTTAATACCACGAGCATGAACCGTCGTTGCAAAGAATACTTCCAAGTTCGTCCATAAGTTCTTTTTGGGTCATATCATAACTTATAGGAGTAATAGAAATTTTATTGTTTCTAACAGCTGCAATATCGGTTTCTTTTTCATTCGCATCTTTTATTAATTCTCCCGCCAACCAATAATAAACTTTACCTCGCGGGTCAATTCTTTTCTCGTAGGTATTTGTATAAGTTTTATCTCCCAACGGTGCCATAGCAACTCCGGTAATATCCTCTTGCGGCAGTCCCGGAATATTTACGTTAAGTACGGTTTTTGGCGGGAATTTATAGTCTTTCAATTTTTTAATTAATTCTTTTATAAATTGTGCGCCAAATTTAAACTTTTCATCTTCAAAATGCATGCTTGCAAGGGACACGGCGATACTTGGAATGCCCAGCATTGCACCTTCCATTGCACAACTTACTGTTCCCGAATATAAGATATCAGATGCCAAATTCGGACCGTGATTTATTCCTGAAATTATTAAGTCAGGCTTTTCGTTTTCTTCCAAAATAGCACATACGGCAATTTTTACACAATCCCCGGGTGTTCCTGAGGTTTTCCATACTCTTTTTACTCCGTTTTTGGCTTCTAATTCTTCAACTCTAAGCGGAGTATATAGTGTAATCGAATGTCCTGCCGCACTGCGTTGCGTATCGGGTGCAACAATATATACGTCGTGTTCTTTAGCAAGAGTTTCCGCCAAAACATTTATTCCTCTCGCAGTTACGCCATCATCATTTGATAATAATATTCTCATTTTCACTCTCCTAGATGTATTTTACAGTATTTTTAAAAAAAATACAAAATATAAATATTTGTAAATTTTGATATGTAAAACAGGGGTGTGCAAGTTCAAATACATGATAGACAAAAGCAGTCTAATATTATAGCACACACAGCCCGAATTTTTCGAGTGAATATATCGAGTAAGTTGGGAAAAACGTGAGTCGAAAAATTCGAAAAAGGCTGTTTCTGTTGGTCCCCATCATGGGGTGTGCAAGTTCAAATACATGATA
>JAFUZZ010000024.1 GCA_017476325.1 bacterium
CGCCCCCCCCCCTAGTCGGGTCAATAAATTTTTCATAAAATACCTCCTGTTTTTATTAACTTACATTATAATTATAACCCATGCCTCAAAAAATTTCACCCCCCTATACCGATTCCTTTTTAAATTCTGTTTAAATTCTGTTTTTATTATAATTGTTCCAAAAATATTTTTGCGCTATAATTTACTAAAAAGACATATTTATAGGAGATTTAAGAATGCTTAGCGGTAATGAAATAAGAAAAATGTTTTTGGAATATTTTAAAGATAAACATCAACACACACTTGTTGAAAGTTCAAGTTTGATTCCCGATAATCCGACTGTTTTGCTTACTACCGCAGGCATGCTTCAATTTATGCCTTACTTTTTGGGTCTCGAAGAACCTAAATTTTCTCCTGCACGTGCAGCCTCTTGTCAAAAATGTGCAAGAGCCGGCGGTAAAGACTCTGATATCGAAAATGTCGGCAGAACTCCGCGCCACCACACTTTCTTTGAAATGCTCGGAAACTTCTCTTTCGGCGATTATTATAAAAAAGAAATTATTCCCTGGGCTTGGGATTTTATTACAAATTATCTAAAACTTGATAAAAACAGGCTTTGGATAACAATCTACGAAACTGATGACGAGGCTTATGATATTTGGGTTAATGATGTAGGCGTATCTCCTGACAGAATTAAGCGCAAAGGAAAAAAAGACAACTTTTGGGGCCCTCCGGGTGCAACAGGTTCTTGCGGACCATGTTCTGAAATCCACTATGACTTGGGCGAACATCTCAAGTGCTCTGAAGATTGCGGTATTGATACATGCGAATGCAACCGCTGGGTTGAGATTTGGAACCTCGTTTTCACGGAACTTTTCCAAGACGAACAAGGAAACCAATCTCCGCTTGATAAGAAAAATGTTGACACCGGAATGGGGCTTGAACGTATTACCATGGTTTGTCAAGGCGTTGAATCAACTTTTGAAACAGACCTTTTAAAACCTATCCTTGATGAAGTTTCAAAAATGAGCGGCGTTCCTTATAAAAAATCAGAAAAAACAGACATATCTTTGAGAATTATAACAGACCATATTCGTTGTGTAACATTCCTTATCAGTGACGGAGTGTTACCGGCAAACGAGGGTAGAAGTTATGTTTTGAGAATGATTTTAAGACGTGCATTGCGTCATGGAAAAATGCTCGGGCTTGATTTACCGTTCTTGCACAAACTGGTTGATGTCGTTATCAAAATTTACGGCGAAAGTTACCCTGATTTGGTTAAAAATCAAGATAAAATTAAAAAGGTTATTTTGTCTGAAGAAGAAAAGTTCAAACTCACACTCGACAGGGGATACAAACTTTTGGAAGAACTTTTGGCTAAAAAAGAAAATATTTCGGGCAAAGATGCTTTCAAACTTTATGACACTTATGGTTTTCCGATGGAATTAACGTTGGAAATAGCACAGGAAAGCGGTTTGTCCGTTGATGTTGACGGCTTTAATAAGGAAATGGCGGAACAAAAACAACGAGCAAAAGACGCTACTCAAAAAATCAGTCTTACTGATGATTTGGTTTATGTTAATATTGAAAAAGAATTTGGCGCAACCGAATTTATCGGTTACGATGAAGTTGAATGCGACTCGAAAGTGCTTGCAACAGTACCATTGGAAAACGGGCTTGTAGATGTTATTTTAGATAAAACTCCGTTTTATGCCGAATGCGGGGGACAGGTAGGTGACAGCGGTTATCTTGATGATGTGGAAGTGTTAACTACATTCAAAGTTAATGACCTGTATATTCACAGATGCCGCGCAGAACAAATGCCGGAAAATGTTCATGCAAAAATTGATGTTTCAAGACGTGAAAAAATCAGACTTCATCACACAAATGCTCACCTTTTGCAAGCTGCGCTTGTTAAGGTTTTGGGTGACGAAGTTAAACAGGCGGGTTCTCAAGTTGAAGAAAACCGCACGCGTTTTGACTTTTCCTTCTCAAGAGGGGTAAAACCGGAAGAACTTCAAAAAGTTGAAAACCTTATAAATGAATGGATTGGTGAAAAATTTGACGTTACGACAAAAGTTATGCCTATAGAAGAGGCTCAACTGACAGGGGCAACGGCACTTTTTGGCGAAAAATACGGTGATGAAGTTCGTGTTGTTTCTATAGGAAATGTTTCAAAAGAATTTTGTGCAGGTACACATGCAAGAAATATCGGAGATTTAAGACTTGTAAAAATCATTTCCGAAAGTGCAATTTCTGCAGGTACCCGAAGAATTGAGGCTGTTACCGGCGTTGAGGCAATTAATTATTTGAATAAAAAAGAAGTTGAAATTGACAAACTTGCGCGACACTTTAAAGCCTTGCCGGAAGAAGTTTTTGAACGTGTTGAAAAATTACGGGAAGAAAACAAAGAGTTATCAAAAGAACTTACTGCATTGAAATCTAAACAGGCAAAAGAAATGTTCAAAACTTTTGTTTCAGAAGCAAAGGATGTTGACGGAGTAAAACTTCTTGTAAAACAAATTGATACTATAGAAGGCGGAGCGTTGAGAGAGGGCGTTGAAACTCTTGGCGGACAAATTAAAAACTCTGTTGTAATAATTGTTGCGGGAAGTACAATTTGCGTAAGAGTTTCAGACAACTTGACCGACAAATATAACGCGGGCAAAATTGTTTCGGAACTTGCAAAACAGTGCGGAGGAAAAGGCGGCGGACGTCCGAATTTTGCACAGGGCGGTCTTGGACAAGACAATGCGTTGATTAAAAAAGCGTTGAGCGAATTTAAATTATAAGGATAATTTTAATTTAATTGGGATGTCCCTGTTTTAGTGACATCCCAATTTTTAATAAAAACATTATTAATGACTGACACATATAACGTGTTGTTTATCTGTTGTAGCGTGCAAATCTTGCGAGCAACTGTAACTGTTAGTACCTTTATAGTCTAAGAGCCAAACAGATGTTGCACCCGCATAACCTGAACTAAAGAAAGAACCTCCGCAAAAATTGCTTACATCGTCACTTGACGGCAATGACAAACCGGCACTTTCACAATAGTCTTTTGCGTCTTGATATGTCATGGTAGTATTATTTGAATCCCAGTTATGAAGTCCGTAAGTATTATCAGGAAGTTTAAACATTGTGCGGTTATCACTCCACGTACATGTGCTGCTGCCGTTTTCTTTACAAGTTGCGATACGGGCGGTAGTTTTCTCTGCAAGAGTTGCCATTTCTACACAGGAAGAACCTGAAAGTTTGTAATCCTGCGAACACTTTGTACAACTTACACCATTTGTTTCATCACAATTTAAGGTTTTAGAATCTATGCACTCACCATCCGCAAGTAGGTTGCTGCTCGTACATTTTGTACAAGTTGTACCACTGTACGTGTCACACGTGTTTTCTCGAATATCCCTGCAACTCGTTCCGTTGTTTTGATACCCGTTCTCACATTGTGAACACTCTCCGTTATCGTACGCCGTACAGTTATTAATTAGTCCGTCAAAAAGTTTGTGATACGTCAAGATATATTTTCCGCAATCCAATCCGCCATCTGTTGTTCC
>JAFUZZ010000025.1 GCA_017476325.1 bacterium
GATGGAAGTTTAGTTTCTTGGTACTCCGGAGGTGTAACATTTTACCCGAAATCTTCCGATTATGAGTATTTTACCGCAAATTCAGTATCGGGAAGAGATTTTAATGGCAGAAAAGCTTTTCGTTTTTTATTTGCCCCGGCCGGAGCCACCTATAATACTAGTGATATAGCACGTTTTAAATACCATGTAGGAAAAGGTGTGGAACCCTATGCTTTTGATTGGGACGGAACAGAGAATAAATTGATAAATGACAGTAAGTACGGTTGTAATGTTAATAGTCAAACAAACCTATACTACTGTACTCAATTAATACGAGCCAACGGTTGGAAAATTCCTGACGATTATCCGTTAAAGTTCTAAATCATTTTAACAAACAAAAAACAATGCCGAGATTGAAAAATCCCGGCATTAAATTTTTTAAAAATACGTAAACTATTTTTGTCCGTATCTTTTTTTGAATCTTTCAACTCTACCTTCTGAGTCAAGGATTTTTTGTTGACCTGTGTAGAACGGATGACATTTGTTACAAATTTCAACCGTAATGTTTTCTTCAATAGAACCTGTTTCGATTTCGTTACCGCATACACATTTGATAACTGTTTTCTTATAATCAGGATGAATTTCTGCTTTCATTTTTTTGTCCTTTCAAAATTATTGTGTCCCGCTTGATAACATTATATGTCACAAAAAATTTTCATGCAAGTATTAATTTTTTACAGTGAACAATACCAATCATAAAAATCTTTTATTCCTTGTTCAAGGTCAATTTTTGGTGTCCAACCCAAGGCCTTAATCTTAGTTGCATCCATCATCTTTCGTGGAGTTCCGTTCGGTTTTGTTTTGTCGTAAACGATTTCGCCCTCAAAACCTACAATTCGTTTTACTATTTCAAACAAGTCTTTAAGTTGAATATCGTCGCCTTTTGTAATATTAACAAGTTCTCCGATTTCATCATAATCTTTATTTTGCATTAAATAGTAGCATGCGTCCGCTAAATCATCAGAACACATCATTTCTCTGTAAACCGAACCGTCTCCCCAAAGAACGACTTTATCTTTGTAAGCACCAATTTCGCCCAAAATTTCTTCAATATTATCATCTCTTAACTTTTCATCCAGACCCCAACCGAGTTTGTAGCGTTTCAAATCTTTTTTAATTTCTTCTGTTTGTCCGTTTCTCAAGAGTTTTGCAAGGTGAAATCTTCTCAAAATCATCGGCAAAAGATGTGCTGTTTCCATGTTAAAGTTGTCACCAATTCCGTATTGATTTGTTGGCATGACGGAAATAAAGTTTGTTCCGTACTGTTGATTGTAATATTTGCAAAGTTTTATTGCGGAAATTTTTGCCAGTGCATAAGCCTCGTTTGTTTTTTCAAGTTCGGAGGTCATAAGACAATCTTCTTTCATAGGTTGAGGAGCCATTCTCGGATAGATACAGCTTGAACCAAGGTTTAAAAGTTTTTTAACCCCATATCGGTAAGAGGCATCAATTACGTTTGCGGCAATCATTATATTTTTATAAATAAATTCTGCGGGATACGTGGAATTAGCCATGATACCGCCAACTTTTGCTGCCGCAAGGATTACGTAATCCGGTTTTTCCGTTCTAAAAAACTCTTCAACCGATGCTTGATTACACAAATCAAGTTCAGATGACGTGCGTGTCACTATGTTTGTGAACCCCTCTTTGACTAAAATTCTGTGGATTGCACTTCCGACAAGCCCTTTATGTCCTGCCAAATAAATCTTTTCATGTTTTTCCATTTGCTTTATTCTCCTATATCTTTTATTTTATTACAAAAATTTTTATTTTCCTGATATAATTTTTTTGGAAGTTAAGGGGACAATTTGCCATGAAAGATATGCTCGATAAAATTTTACAGATTGAAAAAAAATACACAGAACTTGGTGAAACATTATCAAAACCGGAAGTTATACAGGATTACAATAAATTCAGAGATTTGTCCAAACAAAGAAAATCAATGGAAGAAACCGTAAATCTTTATTACGAATGGAAAAAGGCAACAGATGCCATAGATGAAGCAAAAGAACTTATCCGAGAAGAAAAAGACGATGAAATGAAAGCTTTTTTGAAAGCGGAAATGGAAGAGAACGAAGCCAAACTTCCTGCTTATGAAGAAAGGATGAAAGTACTTCTTTTGCCGCGTGACCCTATGGACGATAAGGACATCATGGTTGAAATTCGCGGCGGTGCAGGCGGAGACGAAGCAAACATTTTTGCGGGCGATTTAATGAGAATGTACCTCAAATATGCGGATAAACAAGGCTGGCAGACTCAAATTCTTTCAAAAACAGAATGTGAAGCGGGCGGATATTCCGAAGTTATTATTTCCGTAAAAGGTGACAGCGTTTACTCAAGACTAAAATACGAATCAGGCGTTCACAGAGTACAACGTGTTCCTCAAACAGAATCACAAGGAAGAGTTCACACCTCAACCGCAACGGTTGCAGTTATGCCTGAAGTTGATGATGTTGAGGTTGAAATCAGACCGGAAGATATTGAAATGTCAACTGCTCGTTCAGGCGGTGCAGGCGGTCAAAACGTTAACAAAGTTGAAACAGCGGCAAGATTGTTTCACAAACCTACAGTGATTATGATTTTCTGTACGGAAGAACGCTCACAACTTCAAAACAAAGAGCGTGCAATGCAAATTTTGAAAGCAAAACTTTACGATTTGGAAGTCCAAAAACAAATGCAGGAAATAACTGACTTACGTCGTTCTCAAGTCGGAACGGGCGACAGATCCGAACGTATCAGAACGTATAACTTCCCTCAAGGTCGCTTGACGGATCACAGAATCGGTCAAAACCTTAACGTTTGGACTGTAATTGACGGTGATATGGATGAACTTTTGGACTTGTTAGTTGAATATGACCAAAAATTAAAACTCGAAAAGTTAGCACAAACAGAAGTCTAAAAAGTAACTAAAAAAAGTAAGTCCGGGATTACCGGACTTATTTCTTTAAAAATTTAGAACTTAAACGGATAATCGTCAGGGATTTTCCATCCGTTGGCTCGTATTAATTGAGTACAGTATAGCTTTGTTGGACTATTAACATTACAACCGTACGTACTGTCATTTATCAATTTATTCTCTGTTCCGTCCCAATCAAAAGCATAGGGTTCCACACCTTTTCCTACATGGTATTTAAAACATGCTATATCACTATTATTATAGGTGACTCCGGCCGGGGCAAATAAAAAACTAAAAGCTTTTCTGCCATTAAAATCTCTTCCCGATACTGAATTTGCGGTAAAATACTCATAATCGGAAGATTTCGGGTAAAATGTTACACCTCCGGAGTACCAAGAAACTAAACTTCCATCTGCGAAATAAATAAGAACAGAACCACCGGTAGCAGCATCTTCTTCATTTTCAACCTTACTTGTTACCAAATAAGGTTGAAGATATTTGTTATACCAATCTATCATTGGATATTCCGGTCCGATACTTTCCCATTTTTCTTTAGGTCCGTTTTCGACTTCGGAGAGTTCTATTGCATTATTAATATTTGAATAAAACTTTGCCAACCGAGTTTCGACAACACGCTTGTTGTTGTTTGAGATTAGTGTCGGAATTGCAAGTGCCGCAACGACACCAATGATGCCGAGGGTGATTAAGACTTCCGCAAGTGTGAAGCCCCTACAAGTCATAGGATTGCGACGTCGCATTTCATGCTCCTCGCAATGACATGATAGGATGTCCTTTGCGTCCAATGTGGACTCTAAATGACGGGTTTCTGATACCCCGTTAAAATTTTCAAGACATAAATCCGCGTCCTTACTAACTTTGAGACCTAACTCCTCAAAAAAGCCATTTTGGCTCTCGTGCGCTCCTTGCCTACCTTTGGAACCTAACGCCCCACAATTCGGAGAACCTAAAACCGCGTCCTCTCTAACGTTGGAACCTAACGCCCCCCCCCCCTGCTCGGGTTTGTAATTGTTTCATAAAATACCTCCTGGTTTATTAATTACATTATCATTATAAACCATGTTTTAAAAAATTCAAGCCCTGTGTAGAAATTTTTGTATGGGGGGATAATGGGCTTGATTTTTTATAAAAATGTATTATAATGTAATTGTAATGTAATAAAAACGTATAGAGGTATTATTATGGCGCAAACAAATCTTTGTATCAGAATGGATGAAAAAATTAAAAAACAATTTGATTATTTATGCAATGAATTAGGTTTTACAATGTCAACGGCGATTAATATGTTTGTAAAAGCCGTTATCAGAGAAAACAGAATTCCGTTTGAACTTTCTTTGGATATCCCTAATGAGGAAACTCTTAAAGCGATTGAAGATGCGGAAAATGGTAATGTGATAGGTCCGTTTTATTCAACTGACGACCTTATGAAATCTTTACTTTCAGATGAGGATGAAGATTAATGTTAAAAATTTATTACACAAAAAAAATAAAAAAAGATATTAAATTATTAGAAAAAAGAAAATATAATTTCGATAAATTGTCGACTGTTATTGATATCTTGGCAACTGAAAAACCTTTGCCGGAAAAATATAAAGACCATGCTTTAATCGGTAATTATAAAGGCTACAGGGAATGCCACATAGAACCGGATTGGCTTTTGATATATAAAATTGAGAACGACATCCTAACACTTGTCTTGTCAAGAACGGGAACCCATGGTGATTTATTTTAAGTAGAATGCTATTTTTTTGATTTCGACGAAGTGGTCGGGTCAATTTTTTTATTTGTTTTGTTTTTATATAAATGTAATTACAAATTTTGGGCATGCTAAAACGTGAGTTTATCGGTTAATCAAAATACTAATATTAATCAAGCACAGTACAAGTCTCAGTCAAAACAGGGACAGCCTTGTTTTTATGTTAATCGAGTACAAACATCGGATTGCTGTAGTTTTTCAAAGCCTAAAAGCCAAACTTTTTATGATAAAGTTGTAAGTTTTGCGGGCAAAGTCAGCCAAAATCTTTCGCTTTCTCAAATTATGAAAACTATTACACCGCAAAAACCCGTAAATACTCTTGTTGTAAATGATGTAGCAACAACTCAGCCGATATATTTTGAAAAAACTCAAAACGGATACATCCCGTCAACCGCAGGATTTGAAGAAGAATTCGAAACATCTTATGTCCCTAAAACAACTGCCGCGCCGACAACAGAACCGGATTTAACGGCGGCAAAGCGCGCTATTAGAAATTCGTTTTTGGCGGAGGATAATGCCAATAAAAAAATGAAAAAAGGTATTAATCCCTATTTAGGAAAGTTGTTTTAATTAAACTGATTTCGTCCTGTTTTGATAAATTAGGATTTGTAATTTTTTGCTCAAGTATAAAATCAAGAATTGTTTTCATTTCTTTTGATGGCTTAAATCCAAGATTTATAAGATCCTTTCCTGTTGTTTGAATTTTAATGGTTTTTAATTTTTGCAAATATTTTTTTGCGTTTTTATCTCTCATAATCGAAAGTATTTGAACTGTTTCAATAGGAAGTGCGGAATATATTTTGTAAATTTCAAAATCACTCATGTTTTGTTGATTTTTTTGTTGTTGAATATGTTTTATTTCTTCTGCTATGTTTCGTTCTCGCTTTGTAATTTCAAATCTTTCATCCGGCAGAAGTAAAGCAAGATATATAAAAGGTTCTGTCGGTTCAAACCAAAAATCAAAATCCTGTTTTGCATTCGGATTTATTAATTTATAAATGTTTTGATTTATAAACATTTTAAAAACATCTAAATTCCATTTTGTCCTGTAAAATTCGCTTAAGATACGGCTGCAGGACATATCGTAATTAATATTATTCAAATAATTTTCTTGTGTGGCAAGGGTTTCGTTATCAAGAGAAAACCCGAGTCTGCTTGAGTATTTAAGACCTCTTAAAATTCTTGACGGATCATCAATAAAACTTTGCGGATGTAAAATTCGGATTTTTTTGTTCTTTATGTCATCAAGTCCGCCAATGTAGTCAATTATTTCTCCAAAATTTGCTTTATTTAACGACATGGCAAGTGCGTTTATTGTAAAATCACGACGTTTAATATCTTCTTTAAGCGAACAGCCGATTTTATTTATAACGGGTAAATGCCCTTTTTGCGGGTATGTTTCAGTTCTTGTTGATGCAAGGTCAATGTTTTTATTTCCTATTTTTATTTTGACTGTTCCAAAATCTTTATGTTCGCTTATAATTTCGCAGTTTATTTTTTTTGCAAGTTCAATGGCATTACCTTCGAAAGTTATGTCAATATCGTTGGATTTTTTGTTTAACAAAATATCCCGAACCAGCCCGCCTATAAGATAAACTTTGTAGTTGGAAAAGGTTTCAAGAACTTGTTTTGTTTCTTCATCAAAATATTTTTCATATAAATTAATGATGTTCATAAAACTATTTTATCTTAAAATCATAAAAAAGTAGAGAGGAAAATTATGCTTCAAGCAACAAAGGTTATAAATTCAGCATTCAATAACAGTTTTATAAAGAAATTAAGCCAATATCTTCACGACTGCGTACGTGAAGAAGTTAAAAGTGCAACGTTTAGAAACTTAAAGCAGGATAAAGATAATAAATGGATTTTTCTTCAAGGGGAAGAAGAACTTTTTACAAAAGGTCAGGAGTATTTAAGGCTTGACGGTGCTGATTCAAAACTTACCGAATTGATGATTCAATCGGAATTAAGTCAAAAGGATAAATACCTTATATACGGATATTTGTTTTTGGTCGGTAAAAACGCCAAAAATAAAAAAGCGGGCGAATTTTTGACCCCTCTTCTCTATATGCCATGCCGGCTTGAGCGCAATGGAGTTAATATAAATTGTATATTACAGGATGAAGTTCTTTCGCTGAATACAGGGGCATTAACCGCATTGATGACAAAAAACGGAGATGAAGATGAAATAGAAATGTTTTTGGAGGGGCTTTTGGATGTTGTTCCGGAACTGCCTCTTACACAAGAAAAACTTGAGGTTTTCCTAACTACTCTTAAATCAATAGTTCCTGATATCGAAATAAAACTTGATAATTCTGAAGATATAGAAGAAGATAATATAACGAAAGAGGCAAGAGAATTTTACTCCGCCAAGGATGAAGAGTACGATTTTGAACTTGATGAAGATGTTGAAGTAAAACAAAAAATAAAAGTTGATAAAATATCTTTGACAGGACAGCATGCAATTATATTGACTAAACGTCCGTCAGTGACAGCGGGGGTTTTACATGAATTGACTCAAATCTCCGAAAAGCCTACGGGGGCATATCGTGAAACTGCGCTTGGCGTAATTAACGATGAATATATGCAAACAAAAACAAAAATAGAGGATGTTGAAGTTAAAGATTTTTATCCCGTAACGCCGCTTTCATTAAGTGATGCTCAAGAAAACGTAATAAAGCATCTTGAAAACAATACTGTTGTTTCTGTTTACGGGCCTCCGGGAACGGGAAAATCGCAAACCATTGTTAATCTTGTTAGTCACCTTGTTGCAAACGGAAAAACGGTTCTTGTTGCATCACGTATGGACAAAGCCGTAGATGTGGTTGCGGACAGGCTTAACGACTTAGGTGCACCGTTTTTGGCGCTTCGGGCCGGTCGTGCAAATTATCAAAAACAATTAAATTTTCAACTTCAAGATTTACTCTCAGGTAAAATAGATTTGAACACCGATTACGATGAATCTATTTTTGTCGATGTCAAAGATATGAAAGACCTTTTGTCTAATATTAAAGATTTGGAAGATAAGTCGGAAAAAATTATTAAACTTGAAAAAAACTGGCATGATGTTTATGTTGAAAAATCAAAACAAGAACGGATTATCGGCGATAATTTATATGTTCATAAACCGTTGAAAAAAACGGAAATTGAACAAATTAAAGAAACTCTTTCTCAAATCGAAAAAAATGCTGAAAAATCAGGTTTATTAGTAAAGTTCGCGGATATAAAAAATAAAAAAGTTTTAAAAAACATTTTGGGTATAACTGATTTTAAAGATGATTACGAAAATATACGACGTCTACGGGACGAACTTGTGCTGGCAGAGTTGGAATATGAAATGAGAACTATTGAAGTCAATATCCAAAAATTAGGAAATTTGCATGTTTTGGCGGAACAAATTCGTTCTTTGAAAAAGAAACGAAAAACCCTGGCTGTAAATATATTGCAAGGAAAACGTCGAGAGGCATTAAAAGGATTGTTAAAAGATCAAACAAAACGCCAAAGACTAATAATACATTCAAAATCTCTTGTTGAAAAGAAGGCGAATTTACAAAACAGACTTTTAGAAAGTGAAGATTTTAAACCGTTACTGGAGGCATTTCCTTGCTGGTGCGTTACAACCTATGCTATTTCCGGTTCGTTACCGTTAAAATCAGGATTGTTCGATGTTGCAATTATTGATGAAGCGTCTCAATGTGACATTGCGAGTTGTTTTCCTGTGCTTTTCAGAGCAAAACAGGCTGTCATTGTAGGTGATGATAAACAGCTTCCGCACCTTTCTTTCCTTGAAAAAGCGAAAGAGCAATCATTTTTGGCAAAATACGGAATTCCTGATAAATATCAATTAATGTGGAGATTTCGCTCAAACTCAATGTTCGATTTGGCAAACTATTACTCAATGAATCCTGTTTTGTTGGATGAACATTTTAGAAGTTTGCCGCCTGTAATTAAATTTTCCAACGATGAATTTTACGGTGGCAGAATGCGTTTAATGCGTCCGAATGTATCTGACAAAAAGGTTTTGGAAGTCGTTTGGGTTAAAGATGGTAAAATTGATCCGCTTGCAACAAAGAATTTGCCTGAGGTTGAGGCAATTATTGAGCGGGTTCAGGAACTTATAATAGAAGATGAAAAACTTGATAAAAAAGAACCGTTGTCTATAGGAATAATTTCTCCTTTTAGAGCGCAGGTAGAGCAAATAAAAGCGTCTTTACCTAAAGTAATTTCCGAGTATATGATAAAAAAACATAAAATAGAAATTGGTACTGCACATACTTTTCAAGGTGATGAGCGTGATGTGATACTTATGTCATGGGCATTTGCGGATAACAGTTTCAGTCAAAGTTTAACTTTCTTGCAAAAACCGAACTTGTTTAACGTTGCAATTACGAGGGCAAGGTATAAAATGATTAATTTTATATCAAAAAATCCGCGAGAATTGCCGGAAGGAATTTTAAGAAGCTACCTCGCTTTTGCTCAAGAATATCAAGAAAAATTCGAACGGAATGAAGTCGAAGAAATTATTGAAAACTCATTTAAAAACGAATTTGAAAAGGAAGTTTATAATTCAATAAAAGAACTGGGACACAGCGTTCAAGCAGGAGTCGATGTAGCGGGATACAGTTTGGATTTGCTTGTAGATGGCAAAATTGCAATAGAGTGTGACGGGGTTGAAGATAGCACTAAGCCTGTAAACAACATGAAAAAGCAAGCTATTCTTGAGCGTTCAGGGTATGAAATAAGACGTATAACTTTCAGAGAATGGCAGTATTCAAAAACGGCATGTATTAACAGGGTTTTGACCTAGAATAAGAAACAGACGGACAAAATACATGTCCGTCTGTTTTTGGATTTAATCACATTTTGTTTTGCCATCCCATGAAAGGTCTGAACAATGTAAGTAATCCATATTTTCTCTATAAACAACCCAGGCTGTACAGCCATAACCGTTGGCGTTATCTTTATCAGCACAATTAGGTGCAAAAGCATCTCCCATAGTATGATTAAAAAAAGGGGATGCTCCTGTTTTATTAATATTAAAAAAGAATACATCTCTTCCCACAACATTTGGTCCTTTATCACCGTTAACATCAATAGAAAAATTCCCACAACGGTCATACGTATTACAACTATTAGTAAACCAAGTTGTTCTAATAACTATACCGTCATTTAAAGTTATAAAATTCATCAACGGAGAAACTTGAGCAGAACCATCCAAACTATATACATATTTATCATAATTTCCATTCATCACGCTTTTATATGTCTTTACGCTTTGAAAATTAAGATATTTTGCATATCTTTGCCAATAAAGATCAACAGAATCCCAAGCCGCATCTTTTTCTTCATCCGTAATATTGTTGTTATCATTAATAACAGTCGGAGTTAAATCCCATTTGTCAACAGTACCGTATTCTATTTCAACCATCTTACCCGCGTTTTGCATAGCAGAATAAAATTTTCTTAATTTGGCAACGGTTTCTCTTTCATCAGTTTTTTGCATCAGGGTTGGGATAGTTAGTGCCGCAACAACACCGATTATGCCGAGGGTGATTAGGACTTCGGCAAGGGTGAAGCCCCTGAGGGGCACCAAAAGAGACCGCCTATTTCGCAAATTTTTGACGTAAGATATTAACACTAAAGCATGATGTTTCCAATCAAAAATTTGCCGGCGGTGCAGGAGCGCACCAATAAAAGAGAGTCCCGTGCGTTCGCACTTGTCCTCTATACATGTCATCGCGAGCGACTGAAAGGAGCGTCGCGATCCTATGTCATTAACAGATTCTGAACCCGCATTCGGCGTTTCAGAATGACGGGTTTTTGACGCC
>JAFUZZ010000002.1 GCA_017476325.1 bacterium
AGACTACTTTTGTCTATCATGTATTTGAACTTGCACACCCCATGATGGGGACCAACAGAAACAGCCTTTTTCGAATTTTTCGACTCACGTTTTTTCCAACTTACTCGATTTATTCACTCGAAAAATTCGGGCTGTGTGTGCAACCATATTAGACTACTTTTGTCTAATATGTGTTTGAACTTGCACACCCCTAAATTATTTTTTTGCAAATAAATGGGGGTTGCCAATTATGTATTTTTATATTACAATTAAGAAAAATTTTATTATTTGAATTGGAGAAAAAGATGGGATATACTTTAGAACAAATTTCACAAGTTGTAGGCGGAATGTTGACAAAGGTTGTTGATGCGGATATTACTCAGATTGCACCTCCGCTTTTGGCAGATGAACATACTCTCGCTCTTGCTTTGGGCGAAGAAGAAATTGAAAATTTATCGAAAACAAAAGCAAAAGCAGCTTTGGTTCCTCTTGGGGTTAATATCGACGGATTTACAACAATCGAAGTCGAACGACCAAGACTTGCCATGATGAAACTTTTACACATGTTCTATAAAGAACCTGAAACAGAAACAGGAATTCACCCGACTGCAGTTGTTCACGAAACAGCTAAAATCGGTCAAAATGTTTCTATCGGTCCGAATGTTGTTATTTCTCATCACGCTGAAATCGGTGATAATACAAAGATTATGGCAAATTCATATATCGGTGGCGGCGCAAAAATCGGTAAAAACTGTTTCTTCCACGCCGGCGTGAATATCAGCGACAGAGTCCAAATCGGTAACGACGTAATCCTTCACCACGGCGTTGCACTCGGTGCTGACGGATTTAGTTTTGTAACGGAAAACCCTGATAATATTGAACAAGCAAGAAAAGACGGTGCTATTTTGGAAGAAAACGTTACTCAAAAAATCTTCAAAATTCCGTCAATCGGTTCCGTTGTAATCGGAAATAACGTTGAAATCGGGGCTAATACAACTATTGACCGCGGAACAATCGAAAATACTACCATCGGTGATGATACTAAAATCGACGATCAGGTTATGATTGGTCACAACTGCCGTATCGGTAAAGGGTGTATGATTGTTTCTCAGGTCGGTATCGCAGGAAGCTGTGTAATCGGTGACAGAGTAGTTATCGCAGGTCAAGCAGGTTTGGCAGATCATATCAGTGTCGGAAACGATTCAATTATCGCCGCAAAAGCCGGTGTTTCTAAATCTTTCCCTGAAAAATCAATCGTTGTCGGCATTCCTGCCGTTCCAAGAAAAGAATTTATCAGACAACTTAAAACAATGAAAGATGCTGACGAATTGGTTAGAAAGTTTAAAAAATACGAACCGCTCTTGTCATCTTTCGAAGAAGAAAACGAAAAAGTATAAGGACAAAACATTGGCAACAATATTAAAAGAAATTTCTATATCAGGAAACGGTTTGATGAAAAACAAACTTTGCAAGGTGGAGATGTTCCCGTCAAATGAGGGTGTAATCCGTTTTTTTGTTAAAGACTCTTCCTCTCCGATTATTCTTGATGTTGACAATGTTAACAATACTAATCATTGCGTTGTGCTTGGTTCTAAAAATAATACAATAATGCTTACGGAACATTTTACCGCAGCATGTGCCATTGCGGGTATAACATCAATGGATGTTCATACAACCGAGACGGAAATGCCTATTTTGGACGGAAGTGCCAAATCTTGGCTTGAACTGTTTGCAAATGCAGGCGTGGAAAGAGTTTCTCGAAAGCCCGTTGAAATTAAAAGACCTATTTATTATTTAAACGGTAAAACACACATGGTCATTTTACCCGATAATCGTTTAAGAATATCTTACGGCGTTAATTATAATCATCCTGATTTACACAATCGTTGGGTTTCTTTTGACGGAAGAAATATTAAAGAAATTATTGAGGCAAGAACTTTCGGGTATCTTAAAGATTTAAAAAAATATCAATTCTTTGGTTACGCCCGCGGAGTAAGTTATGAAAACACCGTAGGACTTTTGGATACATCTTATACCACAGATTTAAGAAGTGAATTTGAACCGGCAAAACACAAGATTTTGGATTTGATTGGGGATTTATATTTGGCAGGTGTTAATCCGCTTGATTTAAAAGCGCAAATTATTGTTAAAGAAGCGGGACACGCTGTTCATGTTAAGGTCGCAAAAATGTTAAAAGAATGTTTAGGAGAATAAAATGTCTGAAGAACAAACTCTAAGTTATGACATAAAAGAGATTATGAAACTGATTCCGCACAGGTATCCGTTTTTGCTTGTGGATAAAATAACGGAATGTATTCCGGGAAAATATGCCAAGGGGTATAAAAACTTAACAATGAACGAAGAATTTTTCCAAGGCCATTTTCCAAATAATCCTATTATGCCGGGCGTTTTACAAATTGAGGCAATGGCGCAATGTTCCGCACCAATCCTTTTAACTTTGGATAAATTCAAAGACAAACTCGCACTGTTTGCGGGAATTGAAAATGCGAGGTTTAAAGGTGTTGTAAGACCCGGAGACAGACTTGATATGGAAATAGAATTAGTAAAATTAAAAGGTCCTATCGGGAAAAGCCATGCGGTTGGTTATGTCAACGGCAAAATAGTTGTTGAGGCTGATATGACCGTTGCAATGGTTGAAAACAAGTAAGAAAGAGGTTCAAAAATGATACATGCATCTGCCGTAATTCATGAATCCGCAAAAATTGCTGATGATGTTGAAATTGGTGCAAACGTTGTAATTGGGGAAAACGTCGTTTTAGAAAAAGGGGTTAAAATTTTTCCAAATACCTACATTGAATTTGCAACAATCGGAGAGGGAACACAAATCGGGCCGTTTGCAGCAATCGGAACTCCTCCTCAGGATTTAGGTTATAAAGGTGAACCGACAAAAGTTGTTATCGGCAAAAATTGTATCATTAAAGAAAACGTAACCGTTCACAGAGGTGCAAACTGCGGAGATATGACAACCAGAATAGGCGATAAGTGTTTATTAATGGTTGGCTCTCATGTTGCTCACAACTGTGTTTTGGCAGACGAAGTAATTCTTGCAAACCTTGTGACGCTTGGCGGACATGTTCACGTCGGGTTTGGGGCTTTCGTTGGCGGAATGAGTGTATTCCACCAAAATATCAGAATTGGAGATATGGCAATCATTAGCGGTTTTTCTGCCGCAAGACAAGATATCTTGCCATATTCTAAAGGTGAGGGCAGACCGCCTGTTCCGCGAGGGGTGAATGTTGTTGCACTAAAACGCCGCGGTGTTTCTCAAGAGGACAGAACAATATTAAACGATGCATTCAAACTTTTGATTTCTGACGAATATAATACTTCGCAGGCTATTGAAGAAATCAGAAAGCGCGGATTAACAAATCAATACGTTGAAAAAATGATTGAGTTTGTCAAAAGTTCAAAGCGCGGTGTTACTCTAAAAAGCCACAAAAGCGGATATCAAAGTTTAGAGGGATAAAAGTTAACACAGTTAAAAATGGGTGACAGTTCTAATAATTAATTACTTGCCGAGTTGTTTCAAAACATTTTGAGAATTTTCCGCCCACACGGTCATAATGTTCAAAATGTTTTCAACACATTTTTTCATAACATCAACAGACACAAATTCCCTCACAGAATGGAAATTAATTCCACCCGCACCCAGGTTTGGTGTCGGCAAACCCAAAAGCGAAAGCTGTGAACCATCCGTTCCGCCTCGGATTGATTTTGCAACCGGAGTCAAGCCCGAACGCCTTAAACCCTCCCTCGCAAAATCCATTACCTGCGGAAATTTATTTATCGACTCTTTCATATTGTGATAGCGTTCTTTTTTATCAAACTCAATTTCACAGCCAAATTTCTTTTGCGCCTTTGCAATAATTTTTTCTAATTTTTCAATACGCGCTTTAGCCTTGTCCATATCATGATCACGAACAAGCATAGAGATTTTTGTTTCGTTAACATCACCCGAAATTGAATTTATATGATAAAATCCCTGTTTTCCCTCTGTTTGTTCGGGACACTCTTTCTTAGGAAGCTTGTTTGCAATCCATGTTGCAACCTTTGCGGAATTAATCATTCCGCCCTCTTTTGCATATCCCGTATGAACATTCTTGCCCTTGATTACAATTTCAGGATTAAACGCGTTAAAAGATTCATCCTCTATAACGTTTGGCAAATCACCATCAACAGTATATGCCGCATCCGCACCAAATTTTTTAATATCAAACTTGCCAATACCCATGCCTGTTTCTTCATCAGGAGTAAACGCAATCCTTATTCGCGGATGTTTAATATCAGGATTTTCTTTAAACACATTTATTGCTTCCAAAATCTCAGCAATGCCCGACTTGTCATCAGCACCCAAAAGCGTCGTCCCGTCAGAAGTTATAATTCTGTGACCCTTAAAAGGCGCCAAATCTTTTTCGGCAATTACCGTACCGTTTTTTAAATTAATATCCCCGCCATTGTAGTTATGTATCTGTGGATTAACCCCCTTGTTTGGTGCATCCGGACTTGTATCCATGTGGGCAAGCAACCCTATCGTCGGAGACTTTCCGACATTGCTCTCTAAAGTTGCCGTAACAGTTGAATATTCATCAACCTCAACATCTTTTAACCCTAACTCTGTCAATCTGTTTTTTAATTCTGCCGCAAGATTTTTTTGACACTCCGTACTCGGAATTTGTTTTTCCGCTACTTCATGATTTGAACCCGTATCAATCTTTGCTATCTTTACAAACGTATCTGTCATTCTTTCTTCATTTATGGGATAACTTACAACTCTATTATTGGAATACTTAGGTTTCTCTATATTAATATTATTTCTTCTTACAGGCAAAATTCTCATTAAAAACTCCTTTTATACGCCAATTTCAAACCGTGTAAAGAAGAAAAATTGTTATTTATACGTTTTATTTTTTACAAAATTTAATAAACCTTTAGAATTAGAATTAAATTAATACTTTGTAATGAGTTTTATTTTATGGCTCAGAGGGAACAGTAAGAACGGAAACAGAGGCTAACCTATGTATCTGATTAAATCGGAAAAAGTTACCCATGTTTTTGCATTAGCGGCAGCGGCGGCAATATTGTTCGGAATGTATTGCTCTAATATAATAGAGGATAAATTCTCGAATACGTTGGATTCCATTCAATACATGTTCACTCCGCAAACCAATTTCTACGGTAACTACAAATCCCCATATTTTTATTAATTTTGAGAAAATCTCATCGCAGGGGAGTACATACCTCAAAAATTGTATTTTTTACACGAGTTATCGTTTTAAGTTTCCGGCAATAATATTTGAAACCCAAGGCAGATAAGAATATTTTCCGAGTAAAGATGTCAATGCCAAATAGAAAATTACTGCGTATATCAATGTATTTATGAGTGAAAATCCATAGAACAACGGCATATTAAGCATAAAGAAAATTCTGCCCGAAATTTGTCCCACAAAAGGAAGAACACTCAATATTTGCATAACCAAACCCAAAAGCGCGCTTACAATGTAATACAGTATTGACAAAAATATTGCCTGAAAAACATGGTAGTGCAAAAAGCCTCTAAGATTTTTTTTAGTCAAAAACGCAATTACGAGCCAAACGAACCCTACAAGTCCACCCGTCAAATAAGACAGTGCGGCAATTATTCTATCTCCGATTTGCGACTCTTCACTATACATGTTCTTTTTCTCTTTGAGTAATAAATTCATCCAAAATTTCAAGATAAATTAATTTGTATTCGTCATTATCCTGTGACATTCTGATTGCATCACGATACTCGATTAAAGATTGTCTGATATCATTTTTCATGTAATGAGCGTTTGCCATTGACATGTGAGCCAAAGTATCTTTGTAATTGAATTTAATTGCACTGTCATAAGCCTTAATAGCATCGTCAAATCTTCCCAAATCGTAGTATAAATTACCTAAAAGCAAAAATGCGGTATGATTTTTTGGTTCTTCTTCGATTGCGCGTTGATAAAGTGCAATCGCTTCGTCAAAGTGTTTAAACTCACCCTTTGAAATAGCGTAATCAACCAAAATATCGTAATTTCTGCCCGGTTGAGCAAGAGCCTTTTCAAAGAAATCGTTTGCCTCCTGTTCGTGAAGCATTGAAGATGACGCTTTTGCAATATAAACAAGAACTTCTTTGTTATCGGGATAATTGTCTAAAATTCTTTTATAGCAAGCAAAAGCTTTTTCATATTCATAGAAGTGAGTGTAAATATTACCCAAACCGACATTTGCACGAATATTGTCAATATCCATTTCCAAAACTTTTTTGTAATAGATTTCGGATTCAACGTAAACTTTTTTATCCCAGAAAAGTTGTGCCATTGCGTTATAAACATCAATAGGCGGAGCACCGAGTTCAAGTGCTTTGTCATAACGTTCGATTGACTTGTCAAAAGTTTTCAATTCGGCATAAACGTTACCCATGCTGAAATAGCCGACATAGTTCATCGGATCAATTTCAACGGCTTTATTAAGGTATGAAAAAGCCTTTCTGTAATCTTTTTTGTAGAACCAAATACTGCCAAGGTTAACCAACCCTGTATAATCCTCGGGACTGACAGCAAGTAAACCTTCGTAGGTTGAAATCATGTTGTCATACATTTTTTGAGACTCGTATAATCCTGCAAGAACGTGATAGTTGTCAACATTTTGAGGCTCTGTTGCAACTTTGACAATCGCTTCTTTAATTTGTTCGTTAATATCTTTGTTTTCCATACCTAAAAATTACCTCTTTTTATTTTACATGATATAATATAACATAGAAAAATAAAAAAGGGAATAAGGTAAAATCTATGGCAGTAAGAAAAGTTTTAAAATACGGAACAGCATCCTTGAGGGAACCGTCAAAAGATGTTCACAAAGTATCAAGCAAGATAAAAGATTTGGTAAAGGACCTATTGGATACAATGTATACACAAAACGGTGTCGGGCTTGCCGCTCCGCAAATAGGGGTTAATTACAGGGTTTTTGTAATAGATGTTTCCGGTGAAAAAGAACCTTTAAACCCAATGGTTTTCATCAATCCGAAATTTATAAAAAAATCCGGAGCGTTTGAAAGCGATGAGGGATGTTTGAGTTTTCCCGAAGTATTTACTAAAGTAAGACGTTACAAAAATGTAACAATTAAAGCACTTGACGCCAAAGGCAGAAGTTTTGTTTTGGAGGCAAATGGGGGAACGCTTTTAACAAAGGCCTTACAGCACGAATACGACCATTTGGACGGCGTATTGTTTATAGACCATGCCCGCAACATTGAAGATGCAAATGAAAAGTTGGCAAAGAACAATCTTCCTCAAGTAGAGGTTGAAAATTTGATTTCCGAACCTGAACTTGAAGAAGAAATTTCTAGAGAAAATTAATATTTATTATGTGAAATACCGGTATTAATCATAACGAGGTTGTATTTGTTAACGGCATCTACAACGGGTTTTGGACTTTCACCTGTTTGAATAATAACTCCGACGCGACCTTGAATTGCAGCGTTAATACTTTCAACCGCCAAAATTTGTCCGTCCGTTGCCAAAACTGCGTCTTTAGACTCGTTGCAAGAAAAATCAACAGCGTTTTCAAATGCGCAAATTCTGTTTGTGTTACCTTGCGAAATTGCTATTGTTTTAAAGTCTCTTGCAACAACAACGGCTTGAGATTTGGCATGTTTAACAATTTTCCACGCAAAAACCGCATCTTCAATTTGCTGTTCGGTAGGCTTTATTTTTGATGCAATTTTGAAACTTCCGGGGTCAAGCTCTTTTTTATCCTGAGATTGAACAAGAACTCCAAACGGCGTTACATTAATTTCATAATTTTCAAGTTTTCTGTATTTTTCAAGCGGAGTATTAATTTTAACAACTTTTAAAGCAGTTGTATTTTTTAAAATTTCTTTAGCTTTGTCATTAAAATCCGGAGCCGCAACGCAATTAAAATTCATTTTACGGACAAGAATTGCAATATTTTCATCTACAGTAGCAGACAAAACTATTGTTCCGCCCAACGCACTTATAGGGTCGCAGTCAAAGGCTTTTTGGTATGCATCTGACAAATCGGAACCCAAAGCAACTGCGCAAGGCATGCCAAATTTAACTATAGTAACAGCTTTAACATCATAAAACTCGCTTGTGATGTCTAAGCCTGTTTTTAGGTCTAAAATATCGTTAAATTGGAGTTTAGCATCGCTTAAAATCTCGTAATTTACAGGGTTTTGAGCCTTATAAAGTTGCGCAATTTGATGAACATTTGAACCGAAATCCAAATTTTTTTCTTTTTCAAAATTTATATCAGTAAGCATTTTTAATATCCTCTCCCGAAACATGTTACCAAAAACAAAAGATGAAGTAAAAATATAAATATAAAATTTAAAATTTGGGGTGTGCAAGTTCAAACACATATTAGACAAAAGTAGTCTAATATGATAGCACACACAGCCCGAATTTTTCGAGTGAATATATCTAGTAAGTTGGAGAAAACGTGAGTCGAAAAATTCGAAAAAGGCTGTTTCTGTTGGTCCCCATCATGGGGTTGCGGAAAATTAGAACATGTGTTATAATGACAATGTAGTTAAC
>JAFUZZ010000026.1 GCA_017476325.1 bacterium
CCTGCTCGGGTCAATAAATTTTTCATGTTCTTTACCTCCATTTTCTAATAACATTATCATTATAACGTATTTTTCAAAAAATTCAAGCCCATGTGCATGTTTGTAATATAATATAAATATAGGGAGTATTTTTATGACTATACAAGCATGGTTCGAAAAGCGTAAAAAAGCGCAAGAACAACGCAAAGCCTTGGAAGCAAAAGTCGAAGCAAATATTTCATCTGATTTGTGGGTAAAATGTGTTCATTGCGGAACACAACTTCTAAGAACAGATTTGGAAAATAATCAGATGGTTTGTCCTGTTTGTGACTATCATTTTAGAATAAATGCAAGAACAAGAATTAAACAACTTTTCGACGAAAATTCTTTCGAAGAAATGTTTCAAAATATTAAATCAACCGATCCGCTGGAATTTGTTGATACAGTTTCATATAAAGACAGACTTCAAAATGCGCAAAATAAAACTAATCTTGATGATGCGGTAATAACAGGTATCGGAAAAATAAACGGATACAGAATTGCAACTGCTGTAATGGATTTTGAGTTTATGGGCGGTTCAATGGGTAGCTCTGTCGGAGAAAAGGTTACAAAAATTATGGAAAAAGCTATTGAGGAAAAAATCCCGATGCTTGCAATAACTTCATCCGGCGGAGCAAGAATGCAAGAGAGTGCACTTAGCTTAATGCAAATGGCAAAAACCTCTTGTGCCTGCGCAAAAATGGACGAGGAAAAAATCCTTTATATTTGTTTATTAACGGAACCGACATTCGGTGGTGTAACGGCAAGTTTCGGAACGCTCGGAGATATTATCATTGCCGAACAGGGTGCAAGAATAGGGTTCGCAGGTCGCAGAGTTATTGAACAAACTATTAAACAAAAATTGCCGTCTGATTTCCAAACGGCTGAATACCTTTTGAAATATGGTCAAGTTGACTTTATATCAAAGCGCCATGATTTGAAAGAAAATCTTACTCGAATTATAAAAATGTATATTTAATGAGGATTTTTTAAGATGTCATCACTAAATTTTGAAAAACCGATTATTGAAATAGAAAATAAAATCGAAGAACTTAGAAAAATAAGTACGGAATCAGGTATGGACTTAAACAAAGAAATAGAGACATTTGAACAGCAAGCGGAAGAATACAAAAAAGAATTGTATGCAAACTTAAAACCCGCTCAAAGACTGCAAATTGCAAGACACTCAGACAGACCGAATTTTACGGACTACGTTAGTTTAATTACGGATGATTTTGTGGAACTTCACGGGGACAGAGCCGGTTCGGATGATAGTGCAATATCAGGCGGTTTAGCAAAAATTGACGGTCAAACGGTAATGTTAATCGGAACAAAAAAAGGAAAAACAACAAAAGAGAATATTGAATGTAACTTTGGCATGCCGCAACCTGAAGGATACAGAAAAGCACTGAGACTTTTCTACCATGCAAATAAGTTTGGATTTCCTATTGTAACATTAATTGATACCCCCGGTGCGTATCCCGGAGTCACTGCAGAACAAACCGGACAAGGCATTGCCATTGCGGAAAACTTACGCGAAATGGCAAAACTTGACGTTCCAATCATTGCAATAATTACGGGCGAGGGCTGCTCCGGCGGAGCTTTGGGACTTGCGGTGGCAGATAGAGTCCTGATACTTGAACATGCTTATTATACGGTTATTTCTCCTGAGGGCTGTGCATCTATTTTATGGAGAGATGCGGCAAAAACATCAGAAGCGGCAGATGTATTAAGGATTACCGCTCGCGATTTACTTGATTTAAAAATTGTTGACGAAATGGTTACAGAACCTTTGGGCGGCGCACACAAAGACCATGAAATTATGGGGCAAAACCTTAAAAAAGCAATTTTGGAAAACTTAAAACAATTAAATGGTGTTTCCGCTAAAAAACTAAAAGAAAAAAGATATAATAAATTCAGAGGAATGGGAGTCGTTTTACAATGACAAAAACAGCAATAATAATCCCTGCAAGATTTGCATCAACAAGATTACCCGGAAAACCGTTAATTAAAGTACTTGGAAAACCTATAATTCAATGGGTTTTTGAAAAAGCAAAACTTGCAAAATTGGCGGATGAAGTTATTATTGCCACTGATAATGACCTTGTATATGAAGTTGCAAAAACGTTTACCGACAATGTTGAAATGACAAGTGAAAACCATAAAAGCGGAAGCGACAGGATTGCGGAAGTTGCAAAACGACATGAGGATTTTGAATATATAGTTAATTTACAAGGCGATGAACCTCTTATTAAACCGGAAAGTATTGACTCAATTATTGACGGATTACACAAAGGAGCAGATATTTCAACGCTTGTAAGAGTATTAAAAGACGAAAAAGAGATTAACAATCCGAACCTTGTAAAATGTGTAAAAGATAACAATGACTTTGCGCTTTATTTTTCGCGTTCAAAAATACCGTACGAAAGAAACCTTGGAGAAGCGGAATTTTACGGACACATCGGGATTTACGGTTATACAAGAAATGCCCTGCTAAGTATGACACAAAATCCGCAAACCATGTTAGAAAAATCAGAAAGTTTGGAACAATTAAGAGCCTTGGGACTTGGGCTAAAGATTAAGACATACACCGTGGATTTTGTCCCTGTCGGAATTGACACTCCCGAGGATTTAAATGAGTTTGAAAAAATAGCACAAGGGTTACTGTAAATTAAAAATCGGACAGTAATATTAAACTGTAAGAGAGGGATAAATATGAAAGTTTTAGTTACTGATAAAATAAATGAAATCGCAAAAAATATTTTGCTTGAGGGAGAAAACCTTGAAGTAGATTTGCTCCCGACTATGAGCGAAGATGAATTATGCGAAAAAATAGAACAATACGACGCGCTGATGATTAGAAGCCAAACAAAAGTTACCGAAAAAATTATTAACGCGGGCAAAAACCTTAAAATAATAGGCAGAGCAGGAGTTGGCGTTGACAATGTTGATGTTGACGCGGCTACTAAAAAAGGTATCATTGTCGTAAATTCTCCTGACGGAAACACAAAAGCCGCCGCAGAACATGCTCTTGCAATGATGCTCGCTATGTCAAGAAATATTCCGAAAGCAAACGCAAGTACCTCACAAGGTCTTTGGGAACGCTCAAAATTTACTGGGGTTGAAGTCTTTGACAAAAATCTCGGAATTATCGGTTTTGGTAAAATAGGCTCTCATGTTGCTCAAGTCGCTCTTGCTCTTGGAATGAAGGTTTATGTTTGCGACCCTTATACTACAAAAGAAGTTGTCGAATCAAAAGGCTGCAACTATGTTGACTCTTTTGATGAATTCTGGGGGTTATGTGATTTCATTACTCTTCATACGCCAAAAACAAGAGAAACAACTCACCTTATTAACGCTGAAACAATTTCAAAAATGAAAGACGGAGTTAGAATTATTAACTGCGCTCGAGGCGGAATAATTGACGAAGAAGCACTTAAAAATGCTCTTCAATCAGGTAAAGTTAAGTCTGCGGCTATTGATGTTTACGAAACAGAGCCGGATGTTAAATCCTCTCCGCTTTTGGAGGTTACGGACAATGTAGTTTTGACTCCTCACCTCGGGGCAAGTACTTCTGAGGCACAACTTAATGTCGCAATAGATGTTGCTCAACAAATTAAAACCGTTCTTCTCGGCGGTGCCGCAAAAAGTCCTGTTAACATTCCATATCTTAAACCGGAAAAATTGGAACCTGTAAAAGATTACATGAAACTCGCAGAAAATCTTGGAGAATTTGCACAACAAATCCATGGGAAAAACCTTGTTTCTATTGAAATTAATGTTAAAGGTGCTTTGTCAGGACTTGACATTTCCCCGTTAGAAATTGCGGTTCTAAAAGGAGTTTTCAATTCTACCGACAACGTTAATTTTGTAAACGCTAATTTACTTGCTAAAAACAAAGGAATTAATGTTACAACATCAAAATCAGATGAGCGAGGGAACTACATCGGATACATTAACGTAAAATTAAAATCCGAAAATACCGAAACAAATGTTGCCGGAGCAATGATTGCAAAAAACATTATCAGAATTGTTTCAATAAACCAATACAACACAAGTATTGAAACAGTTGAAAATATGCTGTTAATTCCTCACGAAAACAAACCTTCAATGATTGCAAAAGTTGCAACCGTTATTGGTGAACATGGTATAAACATTGAACACATGCATGTCGTTCAAAAGGAAAATGATAATTCGTTAATGGTTATTAACACCGACGTTGAAGTCAATGAAAAAGTCCTCAACGAAATTAAACAAATAAACGGTATTACAACTGCAAAATATATAAAATTAACGGCGTAAAATTATGGTAAATAAAGTTATAGTTGGCGCCCAATGGGGTGATGAAGGCAAAGCAAAAATAACTGACTTGATGTCTGCGAATGCGGATTTAATCATAAGATATCAAGGCGGATGTAATGCAGGACATACCGTTGTCGTAAACGGTAAAACGTTTAAATTTCACCTTATTCCGTCAGGAATTCTATACAGCGGAAAAACCTGTTTTTTGGGCGCAGGCATTGTGTTGCATCCTGAAACCTTTCAAAAAGAAATTACCGATTTAAAAGAACAGGGAATAAGTCTTTCAACCCTTAAAATTTCACCGCTTGCGGCTGTTACAATGCCATATCATATTGAACTTGACGGAGCGAACGAGAAAAAAGCGGGAAAAAATAAAATAGGCACAACCGGTAAAGGAATAGGTCCCACCTATACAGATAAAATTTCCCGACATGGAATAAGAGTCGAAGATTTGTTTTCCAAAGATATTTTGGGAATAAAAATTGAAGATGCAATTTCAAGATTTGATTTAAAAACTACAAAATCCGAACTTATGGAAAAATGCTCGGAATATGCGGAAATTTTATCTCCTTACGTTGATTTTAACTGGCAAAGCACGCTAAGAAAATTTAAGTCAAAAAAACTATTATTTGAGGGCGCACAAGGAATAATGCTGGACATTGACTACGGAACATACCCTTACGTTACAAGTTCAAATCCTATTGGCGGCGGAGCATGTGTCGGAAGCGGTTACGGCCCCAAAATGATAGATGAAGTTATAGGGGTTTCAAAAGCATATATAACAAGAGTTGGCGAGGGACCGTTTATTACTGAACTTGATAACGAAATCGGCACCAAAATTCGGGAAATCGGACATGAATTCGGAACCACGACAGGGCGTCCGAGAAGATGCGGTTGGTTTGACGGCGTTGTTGCAAGATACGGCGTTTTAGTCGGAGGTTTAACACAAATGGCAATCACTAAACTTGATGTTTTTGATACATTTGATGAAATAAAATTATGTGTCGCATATAAAGACACAAGAAATGGCAATATTATGTATGATTATCCGACAAACGCATTTGAACATAAGTATTTTGAACCTGTTTACGAAACACATGCGGGTTGGATGCAAGATATATCAAATTGCAAATCTTTTGATGAATTACCTCAAAATGCGAAAAAATATATTAAACGCTTAGAAGAAATCTTTGAGATTCCGATAAAAATCGTAAGCGTTGGGGCTGACAGAGAACAGACAATTTTATTATGATAAAAAATGCCTATATACATCTTCCCTTTTGTAAGTCCAAGTGCAAATATTGCACTTTTAATTCTATAGTAAATTTTAAGCACATTGATACATATTTAGAGACACTTAAAACACAAATTAAAACTTGTTACAGGGGGGAAAAGTTAAACACGCTCTATTTTGGCGGAGGAACGCCATCTTTGATTAGCCCAAATAAAATTAATGAAATAACGGGACTTTTTGAATTTGAAAAAGGCGCAGAAATCACAATGGAATGCAATCCCGAAGATAACAACATTTATGATGTAAACAGAATAAGCATGGGATGTCAAACTTTTAATAACGATATTTTAAAAAATATCGGCAGACGACATAACGGGGAACAGGTTATAAAAGCGGTAAAAACTTTTCAAAGCGCAGGAGTTGAAAACATAAGCCTTGATTTTATTTACGGATTACCAAATCAAACCGAAGAGATGTTTTATGATGACTTAAAAAAAGCCGTTGACCTTGGAATAAAACATATTTCACTTTACGGATTAAAAATAGAACACGGAAGTTATTTTTATAAATTTTTACCATCAAATATTCCTGACAACGATATTCAGGCGGATATGTATTTAGGTGCGATAGATATATTATCAAAAAACGGATTTAATCAATATGAAATAAGTAATTTTGCACATTTCGGATATGAATCACGTCACAATTTAAACTATTGGAAAAACAATTATTACTACGGATTTGGATGCGGGGCAAGCGGATATGAACAAAGTTTGAGATATACAAACCAATCATTAATACAAAAATATCTTCAAAACCCACTTGATAGAGAATTTGAGGAAAAAATAACAAAAGAACTCCGTCTTGAAGAAGAAATATTTTTAGGACTAAGAAAAACAGAGGGCATAGATATACAAAAAATAAAAAAAGAATATAATGTGGATTTTGACATTGAATATTCTTCTGTATTAAAAAAGTATTCCAAGTATTTTTATAAAACTCCGCATGGTTGGGCACTAAACGTTGACGGAATGCTAATTTCCAATGAAATTATGTCGGAATTTGTATGATAATTTTAACGATTATTCAAAACTTTACACAATAAAGCAAAAACCCGCTATAAAAGCGGGTTTCACTGTTATCAAACAACATGGAGGATTAAAATATTTATCTGTTGTTAAACTCAATAAACATTTGTTTAATAAGTTCATACCCTTTTTCAAGTGTTTTAAAATTAACACGTTCCGATGGTGAGTGCATATTATAAATATCGGCAACACCCATCAAAACAGGGGAGAATTTTTCACCGTTTTTATTTTTTTGATTTGCATAAATGTGAGTTTCCGCACCGGCATGGAAAGAGCCTACAGACGGTTCCATACCGACTTTGGCGCAGGCTTTTCTATAAACATCTTCCATTGTCGAATCATCAGATTTTTCAAATTTTGGCAGATGATCCTCAAATTTCATTTCCGCACTTACCAGTCCTTTATATTTTTCATTGAAAGCAGAAATTTTTTCTTGCATTAGTTTTCGAAGTTCGTTTTCTTTTTCCGTACTTGAACTTCGTATTGAATAAGTTGCTTTTGCATTTGTGTTAATAACATTTGTAACAGAATTATCCATAAAGAAATCAAAATAATTATCCGAAACAATTTTATCCTCAACTATCTTAGCGGCAGTATTTTGAATATTGCCCGCGATAATTGTCCCGAGGTTGATTGATGTAACTGTTCCGCTTTCATCCTTGTGATAAACCCCTTGAGGAAGTTCACTGATTAATTCGGCAATCATTTTGGCTGCATTTAAACGATGCTCCTCATGAATATCTATGCCTGAATGTCCGCCGTATGGAGTTTTTAAAGACAGCGTTGCAAGTGTATAACCTGCTCCCGCATTTTCATATCTTCCCAATTTGTCGCCATCTAACACCAAAACATGTTTTGAATTGATTTCATCAAATTTAGCATGTTCAATTCCGGACATGCCTGATTCTTCATCTCTGGTGAACATTAATTCCAAGCCGCCATGTTTAATATTACTGTTAATAATTTCATGTGCTAAACACAGAGCAGTTGCAATTCCCGCCTTGTCATCCGCTCCTAAAGTTCTTTTCCCGTCAGTTTTATAGTATTCGCCCTCTTTTACAAGGTTAATCGGTGAAGAATCTCCAACAACATCCATGTGGGAGGATAATAACATAGGTTTTTTGGATTTATCAGTCGCAGGAATATTTATGCGAACATTACCATAATCATCCAAGCCCGCTTTAATTTTATTTTGTTTACAATAATCAACAATCCATTTTGAAACCTTTTCTTCTTTTAATGACGGTGATGGAATTTTAACCAAACTTTCAAAAATATTTAAAAGATTTGACGCTCCATCTTGGACTGATTTCTTAGAAAACATCCCCGCAATTTTATTTAACATGTTTGCTCCTCTTTTCCCTACTGTTTGCTCTTTTAATAAATTTGTTGTCATACTTGCAACCCGGTTCACCTTTTTATTTGTAACATTCGTATAAGAACCGTAACTGACTGTTGATATTGCATTAATATTCAAGACGACCACCTTTTCTACTTATTTCCCAATGGTATAAGACATGAAAAATTTAATTTTTGTTAGTAAATATTGTATATGTTACAATTAATTTACATTTATTTACGTTTTTTCTTTGATTTAGACTTCTTTTTGTTTTTCTTAACATTATTCAAATTCGGGTTAAACACACAAGTATTTAACGTATTAATGTAGCTGTCAGCAAGGTGTGCGAAATCAAAGAGAATAATCCCGTCAACTTTACTTTGTCGAATAACATGAATTTGCCTTAATAAATCCTCCTGAGAACCGCTCATAAAAGTTGTAAACAACCCCGCATAAATTTTAGTTGATGGAGATGTATTTCTTATAATTTCGTTCAACATTGCTTGAGTTGTTTGGGCATCACAAGTTAAAAACAAAGGTGTCACACCGTTCAAAGAATTTGTAAGCGACCATGTTGACCAATCTTGCTGCTTTGTTTCAAGAGCACGTTTCATATCAGGAAAAATTACTGTCGTTAGGTTAATATCTTTATGTTTGGTAATTTCATTAATTCTTAAAATAAACGCAGATATCTTATCCTGTCTGTATTTATCCCACATTATCCACAAATCATCGTTATAGGTTAAATCAAGCGGATCTTTATCGTATTTTTGTATAAACTCTTCCCGAGCGTAGTTCGTATATCCCCAATTTGAATTAACATAAGATGACGGATATTTTGCAACCTGAGACTGAGGATATCTTACGTAATCAAGATTTATTCCGTCCGGTTGATAGTCACAAATAATTTCTCTTAACAATGTTTCCAAAAACATTTGAACATCAGGATTTGCCGGATCCAAAAAATATCCGTTGTGCTCGGATTTTGAATAGGCAAGAGTTTGTGAGTCAACATTTAACTTGTCAACGTTAGCCCATTCGGGATGGATATTTAAAATATTTTGCGGATATTCCTGCGGAACCTTATTCCCGATATAAAAAGTTTCAAACCAAATGTTGACTTTCATATTACGTTTATGGGCTTCATCAATATATAGTTTCAAAACATCTACACCGTTAAAAATCGGATTTTGAGTATAAAACCCATAATCAGTCATAGTTTGGCTCGGGAAGATAGTCATTCCGTGAAAATATGTTTCCAAAAATATTTCGTTTATACCTGCCGATTTAATTCTTGCAACAGTTTGCGCAACGGCCATGGGCGTTGTTTCCGTAGGTCTGATCCAAACCCCCTTCAATTCATTTTTGTCATAAGGAATTGAATATTTTAAAGCCATATTGGCAGCCTCTACCGCCATAGCAGAGTATTGCTCTATATTTTTAGGGTTACGTTTTGCCTTTTTAATATAAGAATTTGCCTTATTTATGTAAAGACAAGGGGCTTGATAATTATAATTTCTGTGTTGTTTTTTATAATATTCAACAAGAGCTTCAGCCTCTCTAACTTTTGTTTTAGCCTCATAAAGATAGCTTTCCGATGTCAAATAAACTTTTAAAAGATTATTTTCTTCATCGACATATACTTTTGAACCAACCGTAATATTTTTATTAATCCAGGTTTTAGCACTTCCATGCCCGCTTATAACAAAGCCGTTATAAGGAATAACAGAATCTGCTCCGCTCAAGGAGACAACAGTATTACCGTCAACAATAGCTTCAGAGCCAAATTCATTTGTATTTGTTCGCAATCCAAAATCCTTAGTATAAATAATTAACTGATTTGAGCCTCTGAGTCCCGGGAAATAACTCCCTCTTGCATTTGAAATTGGAGTAGGATTTATTGCATTAATTTTATATGTTGATTGTTTAAATATAATTTCATTTTTATCCGGTTGAAGCTCTTGTGCATACCCAATCAATCCAAAACAAAAAATAAATAAAGATATTATGATTTTTTTTAACAAAACTTCTCTCCTACTTTATAAATAAATAATACATCGGTTTTAACTTATCTACGTCATCTATCATCTTAATACTGTTTGCCTTAATAACAGCTTCTTCAAATTTTATTTTTTTTGATTGTTTTCCTGAAGTTTTTTTATCAGTCTTAGTTTTAGAATTCTGCGGCGTTTTTGAAACAGGAATTTGTTTTACGCCTGAATTACTGATTTTAGGTAAAATATCGGTTTGTGTTTTTTGCGAAACAGGTTTAACATCAACCTGAGTTTTTTGCTTGGGTGCTGTATTAACCGGAACAACAGAAACCCCTCCTGCTTGTCGAATTGCATTGTTAACCGCAATTTTTGTTTTTTGATTTTTTTTTAATTCATCGGCTATTTTTAAATGTTCTTGTGCCTTTTGAGGCTGTGCAAGTTTAACATAGGCTTTTGACATTTTCAAATTCAAATCAGGATTTTTAGCATATCCGTATTTGTATGCTCTTTCAAAATAATGTTGAGCCTGACTGAGTTGACGTCTTTTGTAATAAAAATCTCCATATCTGTAATTCAAATTCGCATTTTTATTATCAATGTTGTATGCCGAATTAAATTCCATTTTAGCATATTTATCAACACCCATTTCATCATAAACTTTACCCAATCCCGTGTGACAATCTATAATCGAAAAATCTGATTTAACGCAAATATAATAATAACGTAAAGCCTCTTTTAAATACTTTTCTTTTTGTATGGTATCATTTGTAAATTCATACATTCTCAAATTATCGTTTGCTTTTTTAATCACCAGCGGTAAATCCTTACCTCTGCCACTTTTATAAGGATTATATGAATATTGAGCGGAACCTGATAAATCAGCAAAACATGTACATTGAATTAACAATGAAAAAAGAAATATTAAAAAGATTTTTTCACGCATTTTTACTAGATTGAGTCCCATCTAACGGTATATTTAATATCATGCTGCATAAATCTTTCATCATCAAGACCCGGATCAATGTACATCAAAAGTTTACGAATACCGTTTTGCCATGGTCTGTAAATATGAGTTTCGTCAGACAGACTTGGTTTTACTCCGACGATTTGGTCATGCTGTAAATTCATAAGTCTTGCCATTTCTCCGGAATACCCGTGATTAATGATATATTCCCGTGAAAGCTGCTCTTCGGTTGTAATTTCAGCATTTGCTTGCAACTGTACCGCCGCAAAAAATATAAAAATAAATAGTAAAAATTTTTTCATATAATCACCTCAATTATATTTTATAACATTTTTTAAATAATATCAAATTTATATAGAATTGTTAATTATTTCCGATAACTTATCGAGAAGTTCATCTTCTTTTACTCGGGCAATAATTTCGCCTTTTTTGAAAATATACCCCTCACCGATTGCTCCTGCAATACCAAAGTCGGCATGACTTGCCTCTCCCGGTCCGTTAACAGGGCAGCCCATTGTCGCAATGGTAATCGGTTTATCAAGAGTTTTAAAACGTTCCTCAACTTTTTTTGCAAGTCCTATTAAATCAATTTGTGTTCGACCGCATGTCGGACAAGAAATAAAGTTAACACCACGCTGTCTTAGCTTGAGAGATTTAAGGATTTCAAAACCCGCATAAACCTCTTCTACAGGGCTTTCCGTAAGTGAAACTCTGATTGTATCACCAATTCCGCCAGCCAAAAGCGTCCCCAAACCGACAGAAGATTTAATCAAACCGGCCTTCAAAGTTCCCGCCTCCGTAATTCCTAAATGCAGCGGATAATCAACCTTTTCAGCCATTAGTCTGTAAGCATCGACTGTTGTCAAAACATCAGAAGATTTTAGCGAGATTTTAATCAAGTCAAAATCTAAATCTTCTAAAATCTTGACATGTCCCATTGCACTTTTAACCATTTTTTCAGGCAAAGTCAAATTTTCATTTTCAAGAGATTTAGCAAGAGAACCGCCATTAATGCCTATTCTGATTGGGATTTTTTGTTGTTTTGCAAGTTTCACAACCTCTTTAACGTTTTCCGCTTTTGTAATATTTCCCGGATTTAAGCGCAACGCGGAAATTCCGTTATTTATGCACTCAAGAGCAAGTTTATGATTAAAATGAATATCGGCAATTAACGGAACTTCTGACTTTTTAACCAGTTCCTTAATCGCTGCAGCCGCATCCTTATTTAAAACCGCGAGTCGTACAAGTTCGCAACCGGCATTTTGAAGTTCTTTTATTTGATTTAATGTAGCATTGACATCTCGTGTATCGGTGTTACACATAGATTGAACCGAAATTGGAGCATCTGAGCCGATTTTTACATTTCCTATTTGTATTTGTTTCGTTTTTCTTCTGTTTATCATAAAATAATTATAGCACATAAATAGGAGATTTAAAAATGATAATAGCAGTAATTTCGGATATTCACGGAAACATGCAGGCCTTGGAAGCCGTATTAAAAGATATTAAACTTGCGAACGTTGATAAAATTCTATGCTTAGGGGATTTGGTCATGGCAGGACCTGAACCTAAAAAAACGCTTGATTTTATTATGCAAATGAAAGATTGGGAAATAATACAGGGCAACACGGACGAAATGGTTGCCTATTCTGACATAGCAATTCCTAACGTTAAGGAAGTTTTTCCTATTATGGGAAACGCTCTGGAAAATGATGCCAAACAACTTAACGAAGAAGAAATTGAATTTTTGAAGAATTTACCAAAACAAAAAGAACTTGAAATTGAAGGTGTAAAAATTTTGATGGTTCATGGTTCTCCGAGAAAAAACAATGAGAATATTTTTCCGAACATGAAAATCGAAGAGATTGAAGAAATGGTTAACGGGGTCGATGCGGATGTAATTTTATGCGGACACACACACATGCCTTGCGGTTATCAAACAAACACCAAGAAAACAGTTGTTAATGTCGGCAGTGTAGGCAGACCGTTTACAGACAATCCTCAATGTTGTTATTTACTTGCAAACGTACAAAACGGGCAAATAGAATTCATTCACAGATTAATACCTTATGATAAAGAAACCGCTGCAGATATTTTATCGAAACGGAATTTTGAGGGCGCAGAAAAGTTATCCCAAATTCTGATTGACCCAAAAGAAAGACACATGTAATTAAAGAGAGGCGGAGTTTTTAAATCTCCGCCTCATATTAAGGTTATATTTCTATTTACCAACACATATTACATTTTGTCGCATTGTCGATGAATTGGAAGATGTGCTAACAGGGTCTGTTCCCATAGGTCCTCCCATAAAATCAGCAGTCTGTACATAATAGCTACCGGCACTCGTTGACGAGTAAAACACCTGATTTCCGCCAAGACCTGATACAAGACCATATTCATCTCTATGATTGTAAATTTGCGTTAAAGTATCAATATCAGGAAGTTCCATTCCTTTTGATTCGCATAGTGCCTTAGCACCTGCAAAATAATTTGGTTCCCCATAATCAGGACCTTCTTCTTGAATAGTTCCAATCGCAGAATATGAATTTGCATTTTCGACATTAGATAAATGTAAAACCGTTCCATCTTCCAATTCGACAGATCCAACAGATACTACGCAATTTCCGTTTGAGACATAATATCCTGCATCACAGCAAACTCCACTTGTTGAACAATTTTGTACAACAGGAGTTGAGGTTTCTCCGTCAAAAAGTTTATGATGTGCCAAAATGTACGCTCCGCAATCAAGTCCCGTTTCGCATGAGTTGCTTTCGCCAAGGGCTTTAAGTCCGTTTGGCGTCAGGTTCATCGTAAACCTGTCTTTGCCTGCCGTGTTCGGTCCTTTCTTTCCGTTTGTGTCGATTGTTAGCGTGTCACAAATGTTGTCTGTGCATGACTCGTCGAATGTTCCGTATTTGAATTGTGAGCCGTCGGTTAAGCATACATCAGGAGTAAAGTTTGGATTTTCCGTATCGCATCCTGTTGTTTTAAGATGGCTTTCG
>JAFUZZ010000027.1 GCA_017476325.1 bacterium
ACAGGTAGTTGTCATGCTGAACTTGTGACAAAGCGAACCAATTTTTGTCATGCTGAACTCGTTTCAGCATCTTCAAAAATTGTGTGAGCCTGTCGTCGTTAGACATCAGCATCTGTCTTTTCTCCTGACTTTATTATTATATAACATGTTTCAAAAAACTTCAACCCCTTGTACAGGATTTTAGTTTTAACAAATGTAAAGAATTATATTATTAATATAGAATTAGGTTCTAAATTAGAATATAATTCTCGTATGATAAACATGAATGAAAAAGTCGATGAGTTTAAGAAAAAACTGATACTTGACACTGCTCACGAATATTTTAGTCAGTACGGGTATGAAAAAACTCAAATCGAAAAAATAGCAAAAGAACTCTCTGTCGGCGTCGGTACAATTTATGGATATTTTCGGTCAAAAGAGGGGCTTTTTATGGCTTGGTTTGAACATATTGTAAATAATGCTTTCAGCGAAATTAAAGAACACTGCGAAGCATCTTCCTCCCCCGAAGAAAAACTCCAAATGCTTATTGATTACAAAATTAAATATTTTGAAAAAAATAAAACTACAATTCGGGAATACATCGACAACAAACAAGCCGGACTTCGCGGTGTTTCAAAACGAAATGCAAATCCTATGGCAAAAGTTTACGAATACAGTGCGAATATAATTAAAGAAATTAAACCTACAGACGAGACCGACGCCTATATTTTGGCAAAGATTTTTGACGGTATGATAAATTCTTATATTGAATGCTACAAAGATATTCAGGAATTAAAAGAAAAATCAAATGAAATTATGAAAAGATTTATGAGAATACTTGAGGAGTAAATCCAAATTCTATGAAAAAGATTTTGACGGTTTTAATAGTTTTGATAATAAATTTTAATAGTGTAAGTGCAAAAACGCAAGAGGCAAGCGTCCAAAAAGTTGATTTAAGTTTTGAACAAGCCTACGAACTTATGCTTGAAAATAATAATTCACTAAAAGCATATAATGAACTTATTAACAAACAAAAATACGAAAAACGCGCCGCACTTGGAGAGTTTTCACCAAAAGTAGTAATGAATGCAACGTATTTGCATTTTTCCGAAAACTGGACTCTAAATTCCTCCGGTAACGTAATGAACATTCCGTTTTCAGCAACTACATTAATACAAGACAGAAATCTTTTTACCATGGGAGGAACCGCAGTTTGGAATGTTTTTACAGGCGGTAAATTGTTGTCAAATCACGCCGCTGCAAGGGCAAAACTTGAGGCTGCGGATCATAAATATCGTGAAATTAAAGATAATTTAACGGTAGAACTTGTTAAACGATATTACGGTTTGAGATTGGCAAGAGATGTCGTTGAAGTTCGCAAACAAGTCTCTGACGGAATGGACAAACATCTTAGAGATGCAAAATTGCTCGAACGTGAAGGTATGATTTCGAAATCCGAAAGGTTGCACGCAGAAGTTGCAGCATCCGATGCAAAAAGAGATTATAAAGCGGCATTACGTGATGCTAATATTGCCCAAGAGGGCTTGAAGGCTCTAATAAAATCCGAAAATGCCAATCTGAAAGATATTTACGTTGAACCGAAATCAATGCTTTTTATATACAAAAAAAGCGATGTTGATTTAGACCAAATGAAAGAAAATGCGATTGCAAATAATCCGCAGTTAATGCAGCTGCGGGCAAAGAAAAAAGCTCTAAATGCAAAATATCATGCGCAAATGGCAAACTATTCCCCGACGGTAAGTCTTGTTGCTTACGATATTTTTGCAACCGATAATCTCTCGCAGGCAGTTCCTCATGCCGCTTTTGGTGTTACGGCAAATTGGCTTCTTTTTGACGGACTTTCCCGCTATAACAATGTCAGGGCGGCTGACAGCGAAAGAAAAATGGCGGATTACGAAATTGCCGACGCTCAATTTAATATCGAAAGTCTTGTAATTAAACAGTACGAAGACTTAATGAAATATAAAGAAAAATACGATAGTTCGGACAAAAATGTTGAAAATGCCAAAGAGGCTCTACGCACAGCAGATTTGGCTTTTCGAGAAGGTCTCGGAACTTCATTACAGGTTACGGATGCGCAAATGATGCTTTCAAAAGTAAACATAGACAGGCTTAAAGCTATATATGATTACGACGTAACCCTTGTTGATTTACTAAAAACAAACGGTGACGCAAAAGAAATTTTGCATTTCATCGTTTCATCATCTACAGAAACATTGGAGGACAAATGAAAAAAATAATTCCGGTTATATTAGTACTTCTACTTTTGCTTGCGGGCGGAATATATGCCTACAAACAGGCAAACACTTTAATTTTGCAAGGCGAAGCAGAAGTTAAAAATATTGATTTGGCATCAAAAGTAACGGGACGCGTTAAGAAAATCAATATTAAAAAAGGCGATAAAGTTAAAAAAGGTGACGTCCTGATTGAACTTGATACCCCTGAAGTTAATGCAAAAGCGGAACAATCATCCGCGGCTTATGACCTTGCAGCAGCACAGCAATTAAAAGCAATTAACGGAACACGACAAGAACAGCTTGCAATGGCAAAAAGCGGATATGAATTTGCAAAAAAAACTTACGAAAGACTGGAAAGACTCTACAATGAGGGTGTCATTCCCGCTCAAAAACTTGATGAGGCAAAAGCGAAATATGATGCCGCAAAAGATACGTATCAAATGGCGCTAAACGGAACAAGATATGAAGATAAACTCTCTGCCGCTGCAAACGTTAAACGTGCAAAAGGGGCTGTGTCTGAAGTTAATTCGTATTTAAAAGAAGATAAAATTATTGCGCCGATTGACGGAACTGTTACGGAACTTACAGTTGAAGAAGCGGAACTTGTCGGTGCAGGTTATCCGATTGTCACTATTGCCGACGAAACGGACAACTGGATTACTTTTAATATAAGAGAAGATTTATTATCAAAATTAAAACTCGGAACCGTTTTCGAGGTTAAAATTCCCGCTCTCGGAAAAGAGCCGATTAAAGTTAAAGTTAATTACATTTCAGTTATGGGTAATTTTGCAACATGGCGTGCAACAAAAGCAAAAGGCGATTTTGATATGAAAACTTTTGAAGTAAGAGCCGTTCCGCTTGAACCCGTGAACGATTTGCGCTCAGGCATGAGTGCGGTTTTTGATTGGAAGAAACTAAAATAACATGGCGTATATAGATGTTGTAAAAAGAGAAATAAAAAGATTTTATAACCGTCCGCTTATTTGGACAGTTTCTTTCTTGATGCCGCTTTGCATGTGCCTTTTGATTTGTATGATTTTCTCAAAAGGTTCTCCGACAGATTTGCCTGTAGGAGTTCTTGACGAGGATAATTCAGCGATATCCCGTCTTTTTATAAGAAACCTTGATGCCCTGCCGTCCTGTAAAATTGTTTATAAAGTTACGGATTTTAACCAAGGTAAACAACTTCTGACTGATGGTAAAATTTACGCTTTTTTTGCAATTCCTCGTCATTTTCAAAAAGACCTTTACCGAATGAAACAGCCGCAGCTTTTGTTCTATTATAATAACCAACGTATATTAATCGGCGGCATAATCTCAAAAGAAGTCAATCAAATGGTTCAAACAATGATGGCGGGAATAAATGTTAAAATGCGTATGTCCCGCGGAATGAGTGCACAAGATGCTGTCAAACAAGTTAATTTAATAAAACTTGATGACCACATACATTCAAATCCGTATTTTAATTATATGTATTTTTTGGCTATTGTTGCATTTGGGCATATAATACAAATCCATATTATGTTAACATCGGTTTGGACACTCGGTTCGGAATTTAAAAACGGAACCTCAAAAGATTGGTTAAAATCCGCGGACAATTCAATTATAACAGCATTTTTAGGTAAAATGACTCCATATTTTATTATATTTTGCATTCTATTTTTAATTTTATCAATAGTATATTTTGGGATTTTAAAGGCCCCGTTTTTAGGCAACATTTTTTACGTTATTCTTTCTACGCTTGCTTTTCTGGTTGCTTGCTTGTGTATAGGAGCTTTATTCATAAGTATAAACGGTAATTTTAGATTTGCGCTAAGCAACTGTGCTTTCTATGTTGCAATGGGATTTGCGTTTGCGGGTGTAACCTTTCCGACAATGTCTATGCCGTTGGTTGCAAAAATATACAGTTCGTTATTACCGCTGAGTTATTGGATAAAAACGATGATTAACCAATCTTTACGGCAAACTCCGGTTATCTACGATATAAAAAATATCGTTCCTTTAATTATATTGGCATCACTTGGCTTGATTGCACTTGTGAGGGTAAAGAAACTTGCTCAAGACGAAAAAAGGTGGTACCAACTGTGAAAAAGTTTATTAAAATTATCAGAACGGAATTTAACACTTTTTTCCATGACGCAGGTGCTATGCTAATTATGGTTATAGGTGTTTTTGCATACTCGCTGTTTTATTCCATACCGTATTCGGCGGAAGTTATTAAAGATGCGCCGATAGGTCTCATAGATATGGATAATTCAACCATGTCACATGAATTTAGCCGAGATTTAAACTCCTCTGATTTTGTGGAAATTATTTCAAATCCTCTGAGTATTGAGGATGCAAAAAAAGAATTTTACAAAGAAAATATAAGAGCGTTTTTAGTTATCCCGAAAGATTTTGAAAAAGATATTAAAAAAGGGCGTCAAACAACTGTTTCTCTGTATGCTGATACGAGTTATATGATTATATACAAGGCTGTATACCAAGGTGTTGTTCAAACCGCAATGGAAACGGGGGCTAAAATAGAGGTTGCAAAACTAATCAAAAAAGGAATTCCAAAACAAATGGCAATTACCTTAAAAAAACCTTTTGAATTTGTACAAACTCCGCTGTATAACGCACAAGGCGGATATAAAACGTACGTATATCCCGTAATATTAATTCTGATTTTGCACCAAACTCTCATTATCGGCTTAGGTTTGATGCAGGGAACCTTAACCGAACTTGGCGGAAAATTTTGCCGAAAAGAAAAAAATATTCCTTTCATACTTTTTGCAAAATGTTCCGCATACGTTTTGTTATATCTTTTTTATTCCGTAATAATCTTTTTAATTTTCCCTGCGCTGTTTAATTATCCGATGTCATACAATATTGTTCCGCTTTTTGTTTTGTTAATATTAATGTATTACACTGCGGCATTTTTTTCATACACAATATCATTGTTTTTTAAAGCAAGAGAATCATCATTGCTAATACTTGTTGTGACATCTCTTGTATTTATTTTTATTCCGGGTTTGATTTGGCCAAGAGAATCTATGCCAATGATTGTAAACGCTGCATCATTTTTTGTTCCTGCAACATGTGCAATAGACGGGATTACAAAAATTAACTACATGGGCGCAACCTTTTGGGATGTAAAATATGATATATTGTGGCTTGCATTTTTATGTTTTTTATATTTCAATTTGTCTATAAGAGTTTTAAAGGAGAAAAATAAATGAAAAAACAGTTTGTTACACTATTGGCTTTAGGACTATTGTTCGGTACAACATCAGTATTTGCGGCAGAAACGCTTTCAAAAGGAATTGCTGTAGTTGATGTTCAAAAAGTTGTTATGAATTCGGCGAAAGTAAAAAAACTTGAGCAAGACAGAATTAAACAAGAACAAGACTTGAAGAAATTTTTGACAGATGCCAAGAAAAAAATCGACGCTGAAAGCGATGAAACAAAAAAGAAAGCGTTGCAAGAAAAATATAACAAAGAAGTAAGTCAAAAAATTAACTCTCAAAGAAAAGACGTAGCGACAAAAACTCAAAATATTGAAACAGATATTTTGAACGCAGTACAAAAACATGCAAAAGCAAACGGATACGATGTTGTAATTACAAAAGGCTCCGTATTGTACGGCGGCGACGATATTACGGAAGAAGTAATCAAACAGGTTAAATAATTATAGATATGTAAAAAGGTGACTAAAAAGGTCATTGTGTTGTTACAAGTTCGGCATGACAGATATCGGTTGTGTTTGAGATTGTGACGCTCCCGTCGGGTGCTTGCAATGACGCCGGAGTTATCTTTTTAGTTACCATCGTTTTGTTGCTTAATTTCTTAATGGTAATTTATTTTTTATCAACTTTATAGCCCAGCAGCTCCATTAAATCGTTTTTTAATGTAGTTAAATCTTCATATTTTTTTAGAATTCCGCCCACAGACACTGAAACATCGCCCGTTTCTTCCGATACAACAAGACATGCGGCTTCTGTTACCTCAGACATTCCAATCGCTGCTCTGTGACGTGTTCCGTACTTCCAACTCAATGTAGGATCCTCTGTAAGAGGTAAAAGCACTCCGGCTGATAATATACGGTTATCCTTGATTACCATTGCCCCGTCATGCAACGGTGTGTTCGGGTGAAATATTGTCAAGATAAGTTCGGTTGAAATATCTGCGTTAATTTTTGTTCCGACTTCAAAAAATGTTCCCGCGCTTAGTCCGCGTTGAAATACTATCAATGCGCCTGTTCTGGTTTTTGAAAGATATTTTGTTGCCTCAATAATTTCTTTTAAGATGTCGATTTCTTCGGAGTCTTTTTTTGTTTCATTTTTCCATAAGGACATATTCATAAATCCTGTTTGTCCCAAATATCCTAAAAATCTTCTCATTTCAGGTTGAAAAATTACAATCAAACTTAAAGATGTCAACATTACTAAAATTTTAAGGAACATTCCTAAAATCGGCAGATTAATCATAATCAAAACTTCGCTGAATAACCAAAGCAAAAATAAAATTACAATTCCGTTAACAAGTTTTTCCGCTTGAGTGTTCTTAATAAATTTTCTGTAAAATCCAAAGACCATGACGGTGATTAATAAAATTTCGCAAACATGCACCGCCAATGCTGTTGACGTGATTGTATGTATTTGAGTTTTTGCAAATGTTATTAAATCTAAAAGCATTATTTATCCATTCTTTTTGGTATTACGTCCAACGAAATTAAATCATCGTAAGTTTCTCTCTTTACTATAATATCAGATTGAGAATTATTTACAAGTACCATTTCGGGTTTTTTCATTCTGTTATAATTGCTTGCCATAGAATAGTTATAGGCTCCGGTGTTAAATACGCACAAAATATCGCCTGCCTGCGGACTTGGAAGAGATATTTTTTCTATTAAAATATCTCCCGACTCGCAAAACTTGCCCGAAATCGTAACATCTTCGACAGTTCTGTTTTCGGTTTTATTTGCAATCTCTGCAAGATATTTTGCTCCGTAAAGTGACGGACGAGGATTATCTGCCATTCCTCCATCTATGGATATATATTTATGTGCATTAAATTCGACCGTTTTACTACTCCCTATTTCGTATAATGTCACACCGGCAGTTGAAATTATACTTCTTCCGGGTTCAAGATAGAGTGTCAGGTTTTTATCTTTTAGTTTTGAAATTACTTTTTGAGCAACATCAAATATTGAAACAGGTTCGTCTTGTTCCGTATATTTGACGCCTATTCCGCCGCCCATGTTTATTTCCGTAAGTTCAATATTGAATTTTGTTTTAATTCTTTCAATTTCATTTAATAAAATATAAAGTTCGTCCTCAAAGACTTTAATCTCAAATATTTGAGACCCTATGTGGGCATGTAATCCTTTAAGATTGAGATTTTTATATTTGTTTAAAATGAGATTTATTGCTGTGTCAATTTGTTCCATATCAAACCCGAACTTAGACTCGAGTTGACCGGTCTTAATGTAATCATGGGTATGGCATTCAATTCCCGGAGTAATCCTAAGGAGAATATCGACGGGTTTTTGAGCAATTTTGTTAAGGAGGTCAAGTTCGTGAAAATTATCAACTGAAATTCTTCCTACGCCGAGGTTTAAAGCAAGTTCAATTTCTTCAGGTGATTTATTGTTTCCGTTAAACAAGACTTTTGACATGTCACAGCCTGCTTTGTACACGGTATAAATTTCTCCGCCCGAAACCGTATCAAATCCAAACCCTTCATCGGACACTATTTTGGCAATTCCCATGTTTAAACATGCTTTTGATGCGTACAAAAGTCTTGTGTTTTTATAATTTGAAAACGCGCTTTTATATTCTTGTAAAACTCCTCTGATAGTTTTTTCGTCAATTACATATAGCGGAGTAGAGTGTCTTTTTGCAAGTTGTACCAGGTCGCAGCCTCCGAGTTCCAAATTGCCATGCTCGTTTCTTTTTAGTGTTTTCGGATAAATATATTGGTTTAAAGATTTCATAAATTCCTCGAGTGTATAAATTTGAATTACCCTTTTATTTTACCATTTTCGGGATGATTTTCATACTGCATTTAGTGTAAACTTTTGTAAAAGATTTGTTAAAAAATAAGATATGTGGTAGCAAATTTATTTTTGTTCATGGTTTATACAAAATACAAAAGTGTGTAGCATCAGTAAAAAGGGAAAAGGAGTATTCTATGGCAAGTTTATCAACAAAACCTCAAGACGAAGTTTGTATTGACAATGTTAGTGATGAATTTGAAAGTTATCTCAAACGCCAACAGGTAAAGACTACTTTCAACGGACTGGAAATTGAAACTTTCTCATGGTACAAAAAAGTTCTTGGACTTTTGTAGACGTAAAAACTTGTTGTTAGAAGATTGAAAGAAATTGAAAAGTTTAAAACCGCCAAAAATGGCGGTTTTTTAAATGTAAAATGCAAATATTCGGAAGGTTATTGATTAAGATAATCCATATTATCATTTTTTAGTATGTAAGCCGCACATGCTCTTCCGTTTCCGTTCAGGTTACAATCATACTCTTCAAATCCTTGAATATTTGGATCCCCGGGAACGATGCGGTTTTTAAAAACTAAAAAAGTAAAGGTATCTTTACCATGAGTGTTTGGTTTTTTTACTCCGTTTATGTCAACGAAGAATGACCCGCATGAAGTTGTTTCCGAGCAAGAGCCGTTTCCTGCCGTTCTGAAAATTAAAACCGTATTATCGGTTAGCATTAATTTATAATACAACCCGGAAGCTGCATAAGCTACATGATTATCTCCGTTCAGATATTTATAAATATCGTTGGATATGCAGCCTGTTTGGTTTGTGCTGCAATCTTTAACTACATTAAAATAAGGGATAATAACAGATGCAAATTTTTTTACATCGTTTTCTGTCGCATCAAAATTTAACCCCCATGTGTCAATGGTTCCGTTTTGTGCAACAGCAAGATTAATTGCATTAGACAAAGTACTGTAAGTTTTTTTAACCTTAGCAACAGTATCTTTTTCATTTGTTTTTTGCATCAAAGTCGGGATTGTAAGTGCGGCAACAACGCCAAGGATGCCGATTGTTAACAATACCTCAGCGAGAGTGAAGGCGCATTTTTTACGCGTCATTGCGAGCCTCATTTTGTCACCCTGAACTTGTGACAAAGCGAACCGTTGAGGTTGACCGAAACGAGTGAGCCTGTCGTCGTTAGACATCAGGGTCTGTTTATTTGACGCAAGGGTAACAGATTCTGAACCCGCCTTCGGCGTTTCAGAATGACGGGTTTTTGATGCCCCATTAAAATTTTCAAGAGC
>JAFUZZ010000028.1 GCA_017476325.1 bacterium
ACAGGTAGTTGTCATGCTGAACTTGTGACAAAGCGAACCAATTTTTGTCATGCTGAACTCGTTTCAGCATCTTCAAAAATTGTGTGAGCCTGTCGTCGTTAGACATCAGCATCTGTCTTTTCTCCTGACTTTATTATTATAAACCATGTCTCAAAAAATTCAAGCCCCTTGTGCTTGGTTTTGTAACAAAAATATTTTTGTCTTTACAAGTTTTCAAGTGCGGCAATTTTCATCTTATCAACGTCAGGAATTCGTCCCGTCCATATCTCCTCTGCCTTTACCGCCTGATATATAAGCATATCAAGTCCCGAAATCGTCCGCAAACCCAATTCTTCCGCTTTTTTTATCAATATCGTCTTTGCCGGATTGTAAATCACATCATATATAATTGTGTCCTTTGGCAGTTGTTCCAAAATAAGTGGTTTTATTGGCGTTTTATCCGCAGAATGTCCCAACATTCCAACAGGACTTGCATTTACAATTATCTTGCTTTTTAACAACTCTCCGGTGCTTGATATTTGAAAAAGATTAAAATTTACTTTTGAAAATGTTCGTTTAAAATAATTTACCGTCGGCGTAGAATCAATTATGTTTCGGGAATAAAAACTGATTTGTTTCACCCCAAGTTCCGCCAATGCAATACAAACAGCTCTTGAAGCCCCTCCGGTGCCGATTATACAAGCATTTTCGCCCTTAATTTCCTCCCGGAGTTCTTTGGGAATTGATGTCTTAAACCCGTAAATATCAGTATTATATCCTCTGAAACTCTTGTCTTTTTCTATTTTTACAGTATTAACACAACCTGAAATATTTGCTGTTTCATCATAACTGTCTAAAAAAAGTTTCATCGGAACCTTTAGCGGAATTGTTACGTTAAATCCCGTATAATCATTGACTTTTAAGAACTTTAGCCGCTCAATTAAATCTTCAGGCGAGGTTTCCAGTCTTTCATAACTTCCATCTACTCCAAGGCTCTTAAAACCTGCCTCATGTATGTACGCAGATATCGAATGTTTTATCGGATATCCGATTAATCCCGCTTTATACTTCATCTTGCGGCTCCTCTAATTTTACTGCGTACTTACATTCTTTGTTTGAACAAGCCTCAAAAGTTCCTTTTTTCAAAACCTTTTTAACTAAAAGAGATTTACATTCGGGACAAATATTTCCGGTTGGTTCATTCCAAACAACGAAATTACAGTCAGGATAACCGCTGCATCCATAGAAAATTTTTCCGTATCTTGATTTTCTCTCAACCAACTCTTTACCGCATTTTGGACACTTTACACCGGTCGTTTTTACTATTCTTTTTCGGTTTTTACAATTTGTACATTCAAGATATTTTCCGTAAGGTCCGTTTTTAATTACCATATCAGAATTGCACTTTTCACATTTCTCTTCGGCAACTTGAGGTTCTTTAGGTTCCGTGTAGCCATCTTCAAGCGCATTTAATGACATTGCCGTTTTGCATTCGGGATAGCCTGAACAGCCTAAAAACTGTGTTCCAAACCTGCTTGAACGCAGAACCATCGGTTTTCCGCAATTCGGACAGACAACTTTCGTATCTATAACAACTCTTGAAGTGTCTTTCATTGCCTCATCAACAGTCGGAATAAATCCATCATAAAAGTCTTTGAGAACTTTATTCCAAACAAGTTTTTTATCGGCAATTTTATCAAGTTTTGTTTCCATTCCGGCTGTGAACTTGTAGTCCATAATTTCTTTAAACTGTTCAACAAGTTGCTTTGAAACAGTTCTTCCTAAAAGAGTCGGAGCCAATGCCTTGTCTTGTTTTTCAACGTAATTTTTGGTTTGAATTTTTGTAATAATTGATGCATAAGTTGACGGACGTCCTATTCCGTATTCTTCCAATGCCTTAACCAATGACGCTTCTGTGTACCTTGGCGGAGGTTGGGTAAAATGTTGTTTCGGATTAACTTTTTTACATTCCAACTTGTCACCTTTTTTCAAATCCGGCATTTTTGACTTTTCTTTTTCTTCTTCATCCGAATCGTCATATAGTTTTAAAAATCCGTCGAACGTTATTTTACTTGTACTTACCCTGAGAGTATAATCTCCTGCTGTGATTTCAACCGCTTTGTTTGCAACGGTTGCGTTAGCCATTTGGGATGACATAAATTTTTCCCAAATTAATTTATAGAGTTTATACTGTTCCGGAGTCAAATACTGTTTAATGCTTTCGGGCGTTCTTTCAGGATATGACGGTCTGATTGCCTCGTGAGCGTCCTGAACATTTTGTTTTCCTTTAACGTATACGTTTGGAGTTTCGGGATAATATTTTTCACCGTAGTTCTCTGTTATAAAGGCTTTTGCCATATCACGCGCATCGTCGGAAACTCTTGTGCTGTCGGTTCTCATGTATGTGATTAAACCGACTGCGCCGGAGTCAAGTTCGATACCCTCGTAGAGTTTTTGAGCAATCTGCATTGTTTTTGAAACGCCGTAACCCAACTTTGAACTTGCTGCACGTTGTAATGTAGAAGTTATAAACGGTGCCGTCGGTTTACGTTTCGTTTCACGCTGAGTAACTTTTGAAACTTCGTAGTCTGAAATTTTTAAATCCTCAACTATTTTGTTAACCTGTTCTTCGTTAGCAATCGTTTTTTCAACAGGTTTGTCCTTAATTTTACTCAATTCGGCAGTAAATTTTTCTCCGTTTTTTGCCAAATCAGCGGATACGCTCCAATATTCCTGCGGAACAAAAGCTTCAATTTCATCTTCCCGTTCACAAATCATTCGCAAAGCAACAGATTGTACACGACCCGCAGAAAGACTATAGTTTCCCATTTTTTTCCATAAAATAGGACTTAGTTTATACCCTACAAGTTTGTCAAGGATTTGTCTTGTTTGTTGTGCTTTAACCCTGTCCATGTCAATGTCGCGCGGATGCTCAACCGCATATTTTACGGCTTTGGGAGTAATTTCGTTAAATTCTATCCTGCAAATTTTTTCATCAGGAACATTTAAAACCTGACGCACATGCCATGCTATTGCCTCACCTTCACGGTCAGGGTCGGATGCGATATAGATTTTATCCGCTTTTTTTGAAAGTTGATTTAAACTGGTTACAACTTTTTTCTTTTCGGGAATTACCACAAAACTAGGTTCAAACCCGTTATTGACATCAAATCCAAGATCATTTTTAGGTAAGTCCCGAATGTGTCCGAAACTTGCCTCAATTTGATAACTGTCTCCTAAAATCTTTTTTATAGTCTTAGATTTTGCAGGAGATTCGACAATAACAAGTGATTTTTCTTTTTGCTTTTGTGCAGCAACCATTATTTATACCCTTTATAATCGAAAAAAAGGCACCTGAATACAGATGCCCTTTTAAACATTAAATCTTTATTAGTTAGCATCAGTTCTGATTGATGTTTTATCTTTCGGCAACAATGTTTTGTCTTTGAATTTTTTAATTTGTCTGCCAAGTTTGTCTGCCAACAAATCAATGCTTGCATACATAGATTCTCCTGATTCTTCACAATGAATTGCTCCTGAAGTCAATTTGCAAACAACTTCCGCAACATGTTTTCCGGTCGCAGCAGGGTTTTTGATTACTGATAACACCACATCAATTCCTTGAATTTGGTCGTAGTAATTTGCTACTTTACCGATTTTTTCTTTTACGTATGCCTTAATTGCATCTGTAATTTCAATATTTTTTCCGTTTACGTGAATGTACATTTTTTCCTCCGACTATGTATATGAACCTACATTCATTATATAACAAACAAAATTTTTTAAAATACCCCTGACGGTGACAAGCCAAATTTAGCACTTTTAAGTTTTTGACTCGCATTTTTTCGTTTAAAAACAGGTTTTAACCTACACCCCAATTAGTCTAAAAGGACTTGTTGAAGTTCTACATCCGGCGTTCCGATTGTTCTAACCAATTCCAAAACGGCTGCTTTCATTTGGCATTTTTGATTTCCGCCGCTAAAAAAGTCCTGATAAAAACATCCGTTGCAATTACATCCTCTTTTATAACATTCCGTTGCTGTCGGTGTCCATCTTCTTACTGCAACGGCTCTACCCATATCTCTACTTCTAAGCAAAGTTTTCCTCCAATTTCAATCTACACATGTCATGTGTTCATAACAACTATTTTTATACATCTACCCCAAGAGGCTTTAATACAAGCCTTGTTTCTTTATTATAAAAAGTCATGTTCAGTTTTCAAGAGCAAAGCATGCTTATATTAACTTTTGTAACAAAACCTGAAATCATTGATTTTATTGGGTTTTAGGGGGGCAATACCTCCGAAACGCATGTGCCTACATGGTTTGAGCGATTTTATACCCCGAAAACCATGTCACAGCATGGTTTTCCATGATTTTGAAAATTGTAAACATTTGTAAAAATGTTATTTTATGGACATGGATTAAGGCATGCCGTAAAAATTTTTCAATTTTACACATTTTCAATTTTGGACTTGAAGTTTTTTGAAACATGGTTTATTATAATAATGTCAGGAATAAAACAGACCCTGAACCAAGTTCAGGGTGACGGGCGGAAACAGCACACGTCATCCTGAATTTATTTCAGGATCTGTACCCTGAGAGTCACACACAAAATAGGAGGTATTTTATGAAACAATTATTGACCCGACTAGGGGG
>JAFUZZ010000029.1 GCA_017476325.1 bacterium
TAGGATATTTAATTTCCCAATACGAATCACGCGGATCACGAACGTAGACATTTTCGTCATCGACCTTGCTAATTGTATAAGCATGCTGACTTATAACATTTACGACATTACTCATGTCGCCCAATTCTGCAGCTTCTTCGGAATAAATATTTTCGGCATCGTTTCGGAAATTAACGACTATCGCATAGCGTTCAGGGTTCTTGGCAAAGGCATCAATATCATTTTGAATTCTGTTTGAATCCGCAGTTGTAAAGCCTTTCTTGCCTGTAAGATAGTTTATAATTTCCTCGCCTGTTCCGCCATTAAGCGGGCTTCTTGCATTTGCCTGTTTCATGGCTCTCGGACGTTCATTTTCCGGTTTTGCCAAAAGTTCTTTTCTATAATCCGTAACAGCCATTTCAATAAGATTCATATCGTAATCGCCTGTTGCAGTTGCACTCGGGCTTGAAGCATATTCATACGAAAGAATTTGTTCAGGCGTATAAGTGTAACTTCTGTCAACACCTTTGAGCGTAATGGTGACGTTACCATCCTCATGGATTTGGATTGCATCCTCAAGAATCTTTTTACCTGCCGGAGTTTGAGCAACGGCATTAACACCTGCCAATAGCCAACAATCACCTGTTGAACCCTGGTAAGTATTATCAATTATGCCGTCCAGGCCGCCTAAATCACCTTCATATTTGAAGTTTTGCTGCTTATTGACTAAATTACCGTCTTTGTCAAATTTTTCAACAACTGTTCTTCCGACCGTGTCTGTGGTAACGGTTTTACTTCCGTCTTTTGAATATTGAATATCAACCGTTTTATTTTGAGAGACTTTTTTGCCCTCAACGACAGTTTTAATTATACGACCTTGTTCATCAGTAACGTTTTTAATTTTTAAATCATCTTCCTGTTGAATATTTTGTTTTTCCCCGCCATCGCCTTGAACTTCAACAAGTTTTCCTGCGGCGTCGTAAACACTTTTAGTAACTTTTCCGTCTTTATTTGTTTTTTCCGTAACGCTTTTAAGGACATTGCCGTCACTGTCATATTCAACTTCGGTTTTAGAGCCGTCTTTAAATTTATAGATTTTAGATTTTTCGGTTTCTTCAACTTCAGCCTCATCAACGGCAGTAACGTTGGCATAGATTTCCTGTAAATCTTTAGCCGTAAATTTAGTGTCAAGTTTTTCGGCATCTTCAGGAGTATCAGCACTCGCAGCACCCAGAGATTCTTCCGGGGTAATATTACCGTCAAAATCCGTATCAATAAGATTAAAGAGGTTATCCAATCCGCCGTATTGTTCAATGATTTTTGTAACTTCCGGACCTTTTTTTATCAGGCTCAACCAGCTTTCAACATCTTGCTTTGTACCGTCAAAAACATTACGTTCAAGATTTCCCTGAACATTATTTTCAGCCCCTTGTTTAAGATTTCTTGCAGCGGCTTTTGTTTCGTTTGATGCAGAGGTTACAAACCATTCCTTCGAAAATTTTTGAATTTTGTCCATGACATGTTCCTTACAATTTAATGCACTCCTAGTATTGATATCGACTAAAATTGATTATTCTTTAATTATGTTTACAAAAATTATTAAAAAGACGGACATTATTAAGAAATATGTCCGTCTTAGATTCAAAAATCCTACAAAAATTATAATCCGTAATCATCAAGATAATCCATGTTATCATGGCGAATTATATATGCGGTACAACTAAATCGTCCGTCAACCTCCGCACCGTCACCTGTCGGAACACCATCTTCGGTTTTAGAACGTGCTTTTACGGCATTTGGATGCAAATTAAATTCAAAACTATCTTTACAAATAATATGTTGTGATTTTTTAGAACCCATAACATCAAAGAATACTGATGCACACCTATCGTTATTATTACATTGTCTATTATCATTATAAATTCTCATGCTCATACCATTTGCTAATATTACGGTAATAGTGTTATTCCCTCTAGTTATAGAGACTTCATCTCCGTTAAGATATCTTCCCTTAATCTGCTGTGTTGGATTTTCTTCCCCACCTGGGAAACAACCGTTAGTATGAGGACAAACCTTTACAGTTTTGAATTCATCAAGAATGTATTTAAAACCAACCCAATCCGTTGCGGCAAGTCCGTACTTTGTATATTCTTCAGCGTTTGAGAACACATCTTGATTTGTTACTCCAAACCATTTATCCATTGTTCCATATTGGACTTCTGCCATTTTCATTGCTTGAGAGAGTTGACTGTATGCGGCTTTTACTTTTGATACTCTGTCACGTCTGTCAAGATTTTGCATTAACGTTGGAATTGTTAGTGCTGCAACGACACCGATTATGCCGAGAGTGATTAACACCTCCGCTAAAGTAAAGCCCGAATTGGTACAGAGTCCGTTACGTTCGCACTTGTCCTCTATACATGTCATCGCGATGCAAAGGGAACCACAGAGCGGAACGCGATGTGGGTGACCCTGCATGCGGAGGCGAAGCCGTAGAAGCCTGAACGTATGTGAATGCCGTCGCGATCCTATGTCATAAGATTGCGACGTCGTGCTGACGCACTCCTCGCAATGACA
>JAFUZZ010000030.1 GCA_017476325.1 bacterium
CCTCCGTTTTTTATATTAACATTCTTATTATAAACCATGTCTCAAAAAACTTCAACCCCATGATGGGGACCAACAGAAACAGCCTTTCTCGAATTTTTCGACTCTCGTTTTTCCCAACTTACTCGATTTATTCACTCGAAAAATTCGGGCTGTGTGTGCTAACATATTAGACTACTTTTGTCTATCATGTATTTGAACTTGCACACCCCATGTGCCGGTTTACATGTATAAAATTACTTGAAATATTAAAAGTTTTTGACTATGATATTTGCACAATGAGATTAGATAAATTTTTAAAAGTGTCAAGATTAATCAAACGCCGAACGGTTGCAAATGAAGTTTCCGACAAAGGGAAAATTCTTGTTAACGGCAATATCGCAAAGCCCTCTAAAATATTGAAAATCGGGGATGAAATCAAAATTGAACGAGGGAAATTCCCTATCACCGTTAGAGTTTTAAAAATACCGGAAAACAATGTAAGCGTTCAAGAAGCTCCAACTCTTTACGAAATAATTGACGGTATTACATAAAAATTAATTCAGATTCTTAAAGGCCTGTTCGACAACATCGGCTGTCATTATCTTTTGAGGTTCTCCCTCCGTTGAAAAATAAACCAAATATTCAATATTCCCTGACGGCCCCTTTATTGACGAATATGTCAAATCTTTTATAACATATCCTTGTTCACAAATAAATCTCAATACCCGCTCTATAACCTCAATATGAACCTTCTTGTCTTTTACTACTCCGCCTTTGTCAACCTGTTCTTTCCCCGCCTCAAATTGCGGTTTTATAAGACATATCATTTCATGAAAGTCGGTATTTAATAATTTTTTCAAATTCGGAAGAACTTTTTCGATAGAAATAAACGAAACATCCATTACAAGCAAATTTGCAACAGGTTCATCATCGGAATATATATCCTCAAAGTCGCATACCTTTAAATTTGTTTTTTCAATAACCTTAACCCTGTCATCAGTCCTTAATTTCCAGGCAAATTGCCCGTATCCGACGTCAACCGCATATACAAATTTCGCTCCGTTTTGTAACAGACAATCCGTAAACCCGCCTGTTGAAGCTCCCGCATCAAGGCAAATTCTTTCTTTTACCTGAACATCAAAAGTTTTCAATGCTTTTTCCAGTTTAAATCCTCCGCGCGAAACGTAAGGCATCGTTTTAACCTCAATGTTATATTTTTTTTCAGGGCTAATTTGTTCCCCGGCTTTAGTAATCGTTTCGCCGTTTACTTTGACATCCCCCGCTAAAATCGCCGCTGAGGCTTTGCTCTTGGTTTCAAAATAGCCCAAATCCGTTAAAAAATTATCTAAACGTACTTTTTTCAAAACTTAAAAATCCTTTTTGCATTTTCTGTTGTCACTTCAACAATTTGTTCATAAGGTATTTTTCGCAAATTTGCAAGACACTGAGCAACAAACTTTACATAAGCAGGATGATTTTCTCTTCCGCGATAAGGTTCCGGCGTCAAATAAGGGGCATCTGTTTCAATCAAAACATTTTCAAGCGGAATGTTTTTAGCAACTTCTTTCATTTTTTTTGAATTCTTAAACGTCAAAACCCCTCCAAATGCGATATAAAAGCCTTTGTCCATACATTGTTTTGCAAATTCCATACTTCCTGAAAAACAGTGCATTACAACAGGAATATCCTGCACATCCTTTAATATTTCAAAACAGTCAAAATGTGCCTCTCTGTCATGGATTAAAACAGGAAGATTAAGTTCTTGCGCAATTTCAACCTGTTTGGCAAAAAATTTTTTTTGTTCATCAACAAATGACTTATCCCAATAATAATCAAGCCCTATTTCTCCGATTGCAACCACTTTTTTATTTTCGGAAAGTTTTTTTATAAGTTCCAAATCCGCATCAAAATCGGATTTTAAAACTTCCGTCGGATGAATTCCTAACGCGCAGTAAACCTCGTCAAACTTGTTGCTTAATTCGATAACTTTTTCAAATGATGAGCGGTCGGCAGACGGAACAATTATCTTTTCAAGTCCGTATTCCCGAGCCTCTTTCAAAATCTCTTCAGGGTTGAGATTTATCATATCAATATGAGAATGTGTATCCGTTAAACCCATTATCAACCTCTGTAATTTTTTACAATAACTTTAGGGTTGAAACCTTTGCAAGAATTCCAAATAACAACAGGCAGTGACGCATCTTGCGAAACTTGGAATTGTTTTTTGCAAAAACCTTTAATCAGGTTTGTTGAGCCGTCATAATTAGACGTAAAATTTGAACATGCCTGACAAATTTTAATTGTAAAACCATAAGACTCAAGTTTTTTGATTAATTCATCCATCGCGTCAAACGTTCTCAAATGAGATTTAGTGGTAATTTTTTTATTTTTAAATACCAATCTTACTTTTGCCATTCCGCATTCATTTATCAAAATCAATTTGCAAGGTACTGCTCCGCGTCCGTCAGTAACCTCTGCATCTATTTCAAATCTTTCTTCCTGTGTCTTTGGCGGAATTTCATTACATACACGTCGCTTTATAAATCTCCACAAAAAGAAATGTTTTAAAACATGGAACAGAGAATAAACAGGATATAGCATCAGACAAGCAATTTCTCTTGCCCGCATTTTAGAATTTAAAAGACTGAGTGCAAATGCTATTACCAGTGCACAGAGCGTAGTTACAACAACCGAAAACGATGCACAGAAACAATAATCGAGCGGAATAGCTACCAAAAATGTAAATGCTAAAATTGTAAAAACAACATTCGGACACAACTGAAAAAGAGTAAACTCCGCATATTTTGTATTTACGGTAATCAAATTCATAAAGTTATTCATAAATAACTTTACTCTTTTTGACAGACGCGGAATTCTTATTCTGTAGTCATGAACCTCACAATAGGTCTTTACATTCGGATTGAACGTAAATGTTGTGTTTGCTTTTGCAAGATTTATTGAATATTCCAAATCGTTTTCAAGATTTTCAAAATCGGGAAGTCCGAGTAAATCTGTCTTCTCACGCTTTATGGCACAGACGGATGAGTCTAAAATCGTGTATAAATCAGAACATGCTCTTGCTCGCTCAATAAAATTCATTTTATATTTTTGATACGCAGCTTTAATCTTTTGCCGAACAGACAAACATTCTCCAAACAGAATTGTTGCCCCGGAAACAACGTCATGCCCCGCCAATGAAGTATTAACGGAAGTTAAAAAGTCTTTTTCAATATATCTGTTTATATCCAAAAACACAAACGCGTCAATGACGGAATATTCATGCAGCTTTTCTACTAAAATTGCAATAGCCTGTTTTTTACCGACACGCCCCTGATTTTTTATCACAAACTTTTGAACATTAGGCGCAAAATTGATTTTTTCGGAGTTATCATCACAATTATCAAGGATAACGAAAATTGATGTGTTTTCTGCCGGATAATCCTGTTGTTTAAGACATTCAAGCATTCGACGAAGTTTTTGTTCATTGTTGTGTGTATATATTATTAAGCAAAGATTTTTTTTATTCGTCACTCTGTCATATTTTTCCATAAGACGAAATTTTTTATTTGCAAGGCTTTTAAAAGTTATACAAATAAAAAATAACGAATAAATAAAAATGTAAATATATAAAATGTCTGCTAAAGTTTTCATATCTTTAATAATATCTTACTACAAAAAGAATTTCTGTGTTAATATAAAAATATGATAAGAGAATTTGTTTATATTGACAATAAATTTGTAAAGAAAGAAGATGCAAAAATTTCTGTTATGACACATGGATTTCTATACGGAACATCCGTGTTTGAGGGAATTAGAGCATATTATAACAAAGATGAACACCAAATGTATGCATTTCGTTTGGAAGAACATTTTGAGAGATTTATTCGCAGCGCAAAAGTCATGCACATTGATATCGGCAAATCCGTTGAAGAACTTTGTGATATAACAAAAGAACTTCTTAAAAAGAACAACTATCATACGGATGTCTATATAAGACCTACCGCATACAAATCGCACGAAAGCGTACGCACACACATGCTTGACGGTTCTGACGGATTGATTATTTTTTCCGTTCCGTTGGGAGAAACCCTGAAAACAAACGACGGTTTAGAAGTTTGCGTATCAAATTGGCGCAGAACATGTGACAATGCAATTCCTCCAAGTGCAAAAATCGGCGGGGCTTATGCAAATACGGCACTTGTTGCAACCGATGCAAAACTTGCGGGATTTGATGAAGCCGTTACACTGTCCGAAAACGGAGATGTAATGGAAGGTTCGACAATGAATTTATTTTTGGTAATTGACGGAAAACTCGTTACAACCGCATCAAACTGCGGAATTTTGGAGGGAATTACCCGTAATACAATTATTGAACTTGCAAAAAATAACGGCATTCCGGTTGAGCAAAGACGTGTTCAACGAAGTGAACTCTACTATGCAACCGAGGCGTTCTTTTGCGGAACGAGCGCCCAAATTTGTGTAATTACAAGTATTGACAAACGACCTGTCGGAACAGGTAAAATCGGCAAAATTTCCTCTATGCTCCAAAAAGAATATTTTGATGCCGTACATGGTTTGATTCCGCAATATAAAAAATGGTGTAGCAAAATTTATGATTAGTTTTTTCGGACTTTGTGTTCAAAATTTCATATCCTGTTTAAAATATCTGTTTTCGAAACAGACAAAACTTTCGTCCGTAATCTCTCAAGCGGCAGCGATTAGTTATGATTCGCTAACAATTTCATTATCAATCGTTATAATTTCAGCCAGCGTAATTGCAATACAGGTTGCAAAACAATTTTTAATGAGCGGAGCCGACACATATATCGGGGGAAGTATTGCTATTGTTTTGATAAGAGAAATTGCTCCCGGATTTGCTGCCCTTGCAATCGGAGCCCGAGCGGGAACTGCAATTAGTGCGGAAATTGCAAACATGCAGGTTACATCTCAAGTTGATGCAATGAAAACACTGAAAGTTGACCCTGTCGGATATTTTTTTACGCCGAGAGTTGTTGCTGCAGGAATTACCGTTCCTTTGGTAGTTTTAATCGCCGAGTTTGTCGGTATTCTCGCAGGCTTGTTAATTTGTTTCTTTACAATAAACCTGCATCCGAACCGATATATAAACTCTGTGTGGGCGTGGCTTAACACAAGAGATATTTATATAAGTATATTTAAAGCCTTTGTTTTTGGTATATTAATGGCACTTGTGTGCGCAACACAGGGTTATACGACAAGAGGCGGAGCAAAAGAAGTCGGAATTTCAACAACCCAAGCAGCAATAAAATCGACAATCTATATGCTTGTTGCCGATTTTAGTATAAACTTAATATTTTATCTTTAAAAATATTAGTCTTCTCTGTCTGACTGATTTGCGTCAATAGCATCCTGCAATGCGGATTCAAAGCCGTCATCATGTTTTTGCTCTTCAATTTCTTCAAATTCTTCCTGTTGAGAATTATTTTCTTCCGCATTGTCATTATTAATATCAATATGCTCAAGTGAAATATCAGTTTCAGGCTCAAAAAGAGTATCCAAATGATTATTTTCCTCTTGATCCGGTTCGGAAGTTTCCTGTTTTTCCTGTTCAACAAAAGTTTGTTCGGAAACGGAATCTGTCGGATTTTGAATAACCATAACTTTATTCAGTTGTTCTTTTACTCTTTTTACAAGTTGATGTTCCACAATAACATCAATGAATTTTTGAGGAAGTTTAGAAAGCAGTTGAACACCTTTTGCATCAAATCCTATAACATAGGAATTTTTAGGTTTTTCACAATTTGCAATTTGTAAAACTTTTTTAGCAACGACAACAGGATTAAGTCCGTCACTTGAGTTTTTCATTGCATTTGCGATTAAGAAATCGGCAACAACTTTGTATTTACCCGCACCGAGATTTTCTCTGTTTTCATCAACGGCTTTTTGCCAAAGAGGAGTTGCAATTACACCGGGTTTAACAGAAATTATTTTAACTTTCGTTCCGGTTTCAATTCTTAAAGAATTGAACAACATGTCCAAAGCTTTTTTGGACGCACAATAAGGCGCTAAGAACGGAAACATCCCATAACTTGCCATAGAACTCATGTTAATTATTTTTCCGCCATCCAGTTTTTCAAAAAGACCTTGAGCAAATTCTAATTGAGCAAATGTGTTAACCTCAAACTGTTCACGAATTTTATTCACGGAAAGGGTTTCAAGCGGACCTGCAATAACTTTTCCCGCAACATTTATCAAAACATCAATTTTTTCAACCGATTGGTTAATAGTTTTGATTGCATCTTCAACAGTCCATTTTTTTGTCAAATCTATTCTGAAAGGTATTACCTGACTTGAAATAGCCGCCAATTCTTTCTTTTGTCGAATATCACGATATCCGGCATAAACTGTATAGCCATCGTCTATAAATTCTCTTAAAATACTATTTCCTATTCCCGATGTTGCACCGGTCAAAACCGCTGTTTTCATTTTTTCTCCTATATTCTTAATTATTGATATCTTATTCCGGCATCTTTCATTCTTTGGATGACTTCTTTAAGTCTGTCAACTTCTTGTGTTAATGCAATTCTAAAGTAGCCCTCACCGTATTTTCCGTATCCGATACCGGCAGGAACGACAACTGCGGCTTTTTCAAGCATCAATGTTGCAAACTCTTCCGACGTCATACCTTTCGGACATTTTTCCCACAAAAAAATCGTTCCTTTGTTTGGGATAATTTCCCAACCCAATTCTTTTAACCCGTTTTCCAAAACATCTTTACGTTCTTTATACATTTCAACAAGAGTTTTAGTTTCTTCCTCAGGTGCTGTATATGCCTGAATAGCAGCCTGCTGAATTGCTTTAAAAGTTCCGCTGTCGAGATTGTTTTTGATTGTACCCAGAGCCTGAATTGCATCTTTGTTTCCGCAAACAAAGCCGACTCTCCATCCTGTCATATTGTAAGATTTTGAATGAGAGTAAAATTCTATTGCAACATCTTTTGCGCCCTCAACCTGAAATACGGACGGAGCGACATGCCCTTCAAAAGTTATTTCACAATATGCGGCATCGTGACAAAGTAAAATATCATATTTTTTACAAAAATCAACCGCCTTTTTGAAAAATTCCAAATCGCAAACAGCACCTGTAGGGTTGTTTGGATAGTTTAGAAACATGATTTTAGATTTTTTTGCAATATCCTCAGGGATTTTATCAAAATCAGGCAGAAAACCGTTTTCTTCCAATAATGGCATCGAGTAAGGGGTTCCGCCGGCAAAGATTGTTCCGTTTTTATAAACGGGATAACCCGGATCAGGGACTAAAGTATAATCACCGGGATCAACAAACGCCAAGAAAACATGTGCTATAGCCTCTTTTGAACCAATATTTGAAATAATTTCATTTTTGGGGTCAATGTCAATATTAAAACGGCGTTTTAGCCAATCAACAGACGCCTGACGAAAATCCATTGTTCCCTCATAAGGCGGGTAGTCATGATTTTTAGGATTATCAATCGCGTTGTGCATTTCTTTTACAACCGCGGGAATTGTTGGTTTATCAGGGTCCCCGATACCGAGACTTATAACATCAATTCCTTTGGCCTTAGCGGCTGCTATTTTTTTATCTATTTCCGCAAACAAGTATGGCGGAATTTTATTTAAACGTTCTGATTTTTGCATATTTATATTTCCTTTCTTGTTCATTTTAGCAGAAAAAAACCGTATTGCAAAAAAATTTACAATACGGTTTTAATTGACAAATGTTTTACACAAAATATACTGTTTTATCTTTCATCTTTGAAAGATTGTCCATATAAAGATAATCTTTTTAATTTTAATCGCATTTTTGTTTACCGTTCCAAGAAAGGTCATTACATTTTAAATATTCCATGTTACCTTTGTAGACTACCCATGCCGCACAAGCATGTCCGACTGCATCTTCAGAAGCACAACCTGTATCAAAAGTGCTTGTGCCTCCTATTGCGGGGTGTCCTCCGGCATAGAAATTTCTGTCTTTGAAATAGAACACAAAAACATCCGTTCCATATTTATTAGGACCCTTTTTACCATTAATATCAAAAGAAATTGTATAGAAATTCCAACCCGTATTTAACCATAAAGGAGTTCCATCAGTCAATAAAACCTTATATCTTGAAGCATCAGTAGCAAATTCAGTCGAAGCATCTTCTCCATTTTTATTTTTATAATCAAGAACCATTCCACACGCAGTTCCGTTTCCCGTTCCGCAATCTTTAGTAATTTTTAAGTATGGTCTAAAAATTTCAAATGCTTTTTCGGCACCTTCTGAGGTTGTTCTAAGAGAACTATCAAAGTTAGGTACTCCATTATCGGCAATATAATTTTCATAGGCATTATTCATAACGGTATATATTTTCTTCACTTTTGAAACAGTTTCCCTCTCATCTATTTTTTGCATCAATGTCGGGATTGTAAGTGCAGCAACAACACCGATGATACCGAGAGTGATTAGGACTTCTGCGAGCGTAAAGCCCCTCACCCCGACCCTCTTCTGCGGCTTCGTCTCCGCATGCAGGGTCACACACATCGCGTTCCGCTCTGTGGTTCCCTTTGCATCCCAAAGGGCGAGGGTGTTTGAGAGTCCGCTACGTTCGTACTCATTAGTACTACATGTCATCGCGAGCGACTGAAAGGAGCGTCGCGATCCTATGTCTTTTCTTTTTTCTGTGTCATAAGATTGCGACGTCGTGCTGACGCACTCCTCGCAATGACATGGTAGAATATGTTGCGCATCCAATGTGGACTTTAAATGACGGGCTTTTGACGCCCCGTTAAAATTTTTAAGA